>JBIKLM010000219.1:0-7281 GCA_044359835.1 Planctomycetota bacterium | reverse complement strand
GCCGCGCGGCACGGCTGTCACCGGCCCACACCAGGGTGCGGATCAGGATGTTCAACAGGGCTCGGCCGCGCAGGTCCACGAAGCCCAGGGAACCGCAGAAGAAGCCACGGCCGCGCCCCTCGAGGGCCGCGATGTGCTGCATGGCCGCCCGCTTGGGCGCGCCGGTGATCGAAGCGCCGGGAAACAGGGCCTCCAGCAGCTCGAGGGCGCCGATCCCGGCGCGCGGCCGGCCCTGCACCTCGGCCACCAGGTGGTGCACCGCCGCGTAGCTCTCGAGCAGTGGATAACCCGGCACGCGCACCGTGCCCGGCTCGCAGACCTGTCCCAGGTCGTTGCGCGCGAGGTCGACGATCATGGTCAACTCGGCGCGGTCCTTGACGCTCGCCAGCAGCGCCTGCGCCGCACCGCGATCGCGCTCGGGGTCGGGATCGCGCCGCGCGGTGCCCTTGATCGGCCGGGTGCGGGCCAGCTCGCCGTCGAAGGCCAGCAGCAGCTCCGGCGAGCTCGACAGCAGCGCGCCGCCTGGAAAGGCCAGGAAGGCCCCGTAGGGCGCCGGGTTGCTGCGCCGCAGACGCAGATAAAGCCCCAGCGGATCGCCGCTGGCCCGGCCCGCGAAGGCATGGGCCAGATTGGCCTGATAGACCTCGCCGGCGGCGATCGCCGCGGTCAGCTCCCCGATGCGCTGGCGATGCAGGCTGGGAGCAACCTCGCGCCGCAAGTCCCGGATTTCGGCCTCGGGCGCCGCGGGCAGCGGCGCGGCCAGGGCCGCCAGCACGCGCGCGCGCCGCGCGCGCCAATCGGGACGGGCCCGGTTGATCACCAGGGCCAGCTGTCCCAGGGCGCGATTCCAGACCAGCCAGTCGGTGTACAGGCCGCCGACCAGCGGCGGCAGCGACAGGGCCGGCGCCGGCAGGTCGAGATCCTCGCCGGACAGGCCCAGCTCGTAGGCCAAGGCGCCGATGAAGCCGCCCTGGAACGGGCCGGGCAGCCAGCCCGCGGGCCGCAGGCCGTGGAGCTCGCGCGCCAGGGCCTCGATCGAGGTCAGGCCCTCCAGGCGCCGCGGCGGATCGAAGGCCAGCAGATCGAAGCGCGCCGGCCGACCGCCGCAGGAGTCGAGCGCCGCCAGGCCGGGCTCGCCGGACAGGGCCAGCAAGGCGGCGCCGAGGTCGGGCGTCCGGACGCCGACGGGCCAGCTCTCGACCCAGGGATCGAAGGCCAGCGCCGCTGCCCTCTGTTCGGACTGCATGTCCGGATCATGATGCCACGCGGCGCGGCCGGGGATCCTCGGCGCGCCTGGCGCAGGGCTGCCCGGGAGCGGTACAAACACAGGGGTGACCAAAGAACGCGCCTCTCGCTCCGTGCTCGGTCTGGTGTTCCTGACCGTGTTCATCGACCTGGTCGGGTTCTCGATCCTGTTCCCGCTGTTCCCCGATCTGCTGCGGCACTACCTCGACCGCGAAGGGCCCGACAGCCTGGTCCGGAGTTTGGTGGACGGGCTGACGGCTTGGGTCGGCGACCGGCCGAGCGCGGATCTGGCCGTGGCGACCCTGTTCGGCGGCATCCTGGGCAGCCTCTACAGCGGCCTTCAATTCGCGGCGGCGCCCCTGTGGGGTGCGCTCTCCGATCGGATCGGCCGGCGCCCGACCCTGCTGGTGACGCTTTTCGGCACGGCCCTGTCCTACGCCCTGTGGAGCGTATCGGCCGCGTTCCTGTGGCTGGTGGTGTCGCGGCTCTTGGCCGGCATCATGGCCGGCAACATCTCGACAGCCAGCGCGGTGATCGCCGACGTGTCCCCGCGCGAATCCCGCGGCCGGAACATGGCCGTGATCGGCATGGCGGTCGGCCTGGGATTCGTGCTGGGCCCGGCGATCGGCGCCCTCTCGCAGGTCTATGGCCCGCAGCTCGGCGACACATCGCAGGCCTTCGGCTGGCATCCCTTCTCGTTCCCCGCCCTGGTGGCCCTGGCGCTCTCGAGCCTCAACTTCCTGTGGGCCCTGCTGCGCTTCCCGGAGACGCTGCGCCCCGGCGAGGCCAGCGCCGAGCGCCGCCCGCTGCGCCCCTTCGAAGCCCTGCGCGAGCTGGGGCTCCCGGGCGTGACGCGCACCCACGCGATCTATCTGGCCTACGGCACGGCCTTCTCCGCCATGGAGTTCACGCTGGTGTTCCTGGCGGCCGAGCGCCTGGGCTACGGGCCGGCCCAAAACGGCTGGATGTTCGGGTTCATCGGCCTGCTGATCGCCTTGACCCAGGGCGGGCTGGTGCGGCGGCTGGCCCCAAGAATCGGCGAGCGGCGCCTGGCGCGCCTCGGGCTGCTGCTGCTGATCCCCGGTTTCGTGGCGGTGGGCCTGGCCCACACCAGCCCGGTGCTGTACCTGGGCCTGGCGCTCCTGGCCGTGGGCAGCGCCCTCGAGATGCCCTCGCTCTCCGGCCTGGTGTCGCTCTACGCGCCGCCGGATCGCCAGGGCCTGGCGATGGGCACCTTCCGCTCCATGGGCGCCCTGAGCCGCGCCATCGGCCCGCTGCTCGGGGCGGGCCTGTATTGGGCCCTGTCCCCCTCGGCCCCCTACCTGATCGGCGCCGTGGCCCTGCTCTGGCCCCTGTGGCTGGCCCGGGGCTTGCCCGAGCCGCCGACGACGGCCCGCGCCACCCCGGGCGCCGGTTGAGCGGGCGAAGGCTGCTCCAGGATCGCCTCAGGCCAGGCTGCGCGGGCCGCACGCAACGCCTCCGGCGGCCGCACGGGGCCGGGAACGTCCCTGCGCGCCGGGTCGGGCCCCTGGCCGCTGAGCTCATGGCCGCTGAGCTCATGGCCGCTTAGAGCATGGGCCGCTGAGCCTCAGGTCTGCGGCGCATTGGGCTCGATCCGGGCCGTTCCGGGCCCCGCTGGCGCGTTCCCGGGCCTGGTTCGGCGCGGAATCGAAGCCGCTCGAGACCGCAGGTCCCGGGCCTCCGGCTTCGACAAGGTTTCCGGGTCCAAGACCGTAGCCCGCCGCAACCATGCCGTCCTCCCGCGCCGTTCGCCCCCTGGCCTTCGCCTCCCTGTTCGTCCCGGCCGCCGCCCTGGCCCTGGGCCTCTCCGCTCGGCCCGCCGAGCCCCAGGAGGGCGATCTCACCCCGCGCATCGCCGCCCTGGAGCAGGCCCTGGCGGCCCAAACCCAGCGCCTCGAACTGGCCGACCAGGAGCGCCAGCAGATGCTGGCCAAGGTCAGCGCCCTGGAAGCCTGCCTGACCGGGCAGGCCAAGTCGATCGACGAGCTGGTCGCCAGCCTGGGGCGGGTCGAGAGCCAAGGCTTCACGGCCGGCATCAACCCGAAGTCCCGCGAGGAGCTGCTGGCCGGGCTGCGCTCCTACCTGGGGGCGCAGAAGGAAGCGCTCGGCAAGCTCGAGTCCAAGCCCAAGGCCAGCGCGCCGAGCGGTCGCGTGGCGCCGCGTTGACAGCCTGAAGGAATCGACTCGGGCTACGCCCGAGCCGCAAGACCACGCTGCCCGCAGGCCGTTGGGCCGCCATCCGGCGGCCACCGCGGAGCGACGCTCCGCTGCGGAGCGGATCGACGGGCCGCGTGCCGCTCGCGCAGGAGAACCAGCCCCGACCGGCGGCGGTGCCCGCCTCGGTCGGCTGCTAGGCTCAGCGCCCATGGCGGTGAAGGCGAGCGTCGCGGGTCGGGCCGCGCCCCCGGTCTGGCGTCAGGCGATCGAGGCCTGCCTTTCGGCCAAGGCCTCCCAACGGGGCGCCTCGCCGCACACGCTGCGCGCCTACCGCTCGGACCTGCTCGATTTCGCCGCGGCCCTTTCGGACCTGGGTCTGGCCGATCCGGCGGGCCTGACCTCCCGGCACCTGCGGCTCTATCTGGCGCGGCTCGATGAGCGCGAACTCCAGCGCAGCTCGATCCAGCGCAAGCTCTCCGCGGCCCGGGGCCTGTGCAAGCACCTGCTGGAGCGCGGCCAGCTCGACCAGGATCCGACCCTCTCGCTGCGCCGAGCCCGGCGAGCCACGCGCCTGCCCAAGGCGCTCTCGGAGGGCGAAGTCGAAGCGCTGCTGCGCGCGCCGGACGTCAGCACCCCGGCGGGGCGCCGCGATCGCGCGCTGCTCGAGGTGCTCTACTCGGCCGGCACGCGGGCGGCCGAGACCGTGGCGCTCGATCTCGGGGACCTCGATCTGGAGGCCGGGCAAGCCCGCGTGCTCGGCAAGGGCAACAAACAGCGTTTGGTGGCCCTGGGACCCCTGGCCGTGGCGGCGCTGTTCGACTACCTCGAGGACCCGGGCCGGCCGCAGCCGTCGCCGGGGGCCGCTGGCGCGGTGTTCTTGAACCGGCGCGGCGGCCGCCTGACCACCCGATCCCTGCAGCGCATCGTGGCGCACCTGGCGCTGGTGGCGGGTCTGCGCAGGCGCCCGAGCCCACACACCCTGCGGCATTCGTTCGCGACACACCTGCTGGACCGCGGGGCCGATCTGCGCGCCGTTCAGGAGCTGCTCGGCCACGCCCACCTGGCGACCACGCAGATCTACACCCACGTCAGCCTGGAGCGGCTGACGCGCATCTACGAGCGCACCCACCCGCGGGCTTGAAGGTCGAAGGCGCAGCGCTCGCAGGCGCACAGCGGCGGCGTCCCTCACGGGACCTTGGCACCCCGGCTCGACCGCCGAGCTTCGAAACTCCCCGATCGCCGCGCCGCTCCAGGCGGGGATCGAGGCGCAGGCAGGATCCAGGCCTCCTTGGCCGCCGGATGGCGACCCAAAGGCCCGCGCACAAGCGGGTCACACCGCTCGGGAGCAAAGCTAGGCAAACCGGTCTGTGCCGGACGGAAATCCAGGCTTCGGGCCGCGCGCCCATCCCCTGAGGAATTCCGAGCCTGCGATCCGTGCCTGCGGTCCCCGTGAGCTATCCCCGTGAGCTGTCCCCGTGAGCTGTCCCTGGCCAGATACCCAGAAGCCGGTGCCAGCCTGCGGCTCGGCGCCCGACGGTCGGTGGCGAAGACTGGTGACCCGTAGGGGATTTGAACCCCTGTCGCCAGGATGAAAACCTGGTGTCCTAGGCCTGACTAGACGAACGGGCCAGTCGCGAGGCGGGGAAGATAGGCAGGCCCAGGGGGCGAGTCAATGCGAATCTCCAGCCTGCGGAGGCCCGCGCCAGGCGTTTGCTCGCGAGCGACCCGATCGGCAAGTCGGCTCCGAGGCCGATCCGCTGGCTGGGCTCGGCGCACGAGCGCGACGGGCAGGACGCGGCCTTGCAAGCGCGGCCCGGCGGGCCGAGGGGCCGGCCTTTCCTGGCGCCGGGGAGCGCGTCTAGGCGGCCGGCGACCAGCCGCCGGCGGCCAGGCGCTCGAAGGCGTGCGCGTACTCGCCCGCGAGGCGCTCGACCAGGGCCCCGGGACCGTTGCCCGCGCCGGCGAGCAGACTCCAGGTGTAGGTCTCGAGTTCGAGGTGCAGCTCGGGCAGGCCCCAGCGACCGGGGTCGGCCAGCAGCTCGCCGAGCAGCCGGTCGGCGTGGGCCTGGGTCGTGGTCAAACCTCCGGCGGCGGCGAAGGCCCCCGCTTGGCCGAGGGGCACGTGGAAGTGGCAGCGCCATTCCTCGGCGGCCAGCCAGCGCGGGTCGCGCTGGAGCTCGGCCCCCAGCTCCGGCAGGTCCCCGGCGCGCAGCAGGCGGCCATCGGGCAGGCGCCCGCTGGTCTGGTGCAGAAAGGTGGGCTCGTCCATGGCCAGCAAGCGCGCCCGACCGGCGGCGTCCGATCCGGGCCGGGGCAGGCTCAGGGCGCTGGTGAATTGGAACTTGCCCAGCGGGCGACCGGCGGCGCGGGCCCGTTCGGCGGCCTGCTCGGGCGCTTCGAATTCGACCGCGGCGTGGCAAGCGTCCAGGCACAGCCCGAAGGCGCCCCGTTCGGGTCCGGCGTCGGGTTCGAGCTCGGCCGCGGCGCGCCAGGCCGGAACGCGGGCGAGCCATTCGGCGCTGTCGTTGGCGCTCGAACGCGGTTCGGGCTCGATCGCCAGCACGAGCCGTGGATCGCCCGGAGTGCGCAGGGCCTCGAGGGCCTTGGCGGTGCGGCCGAGGCCGGTCGCGAGGGCCTCCGAGTCGGGAGCCGCGGCGCTTTGGTGAGCGCCGGCGTGGGTGCTGATCGATAGGTGCCGCGCGGCGCGCGCCGGTCCGCGCCACAGGCCGCGCTCGAGCTCCAGGGCCAGGCGCGCCACGTCCAGGGTGTAGCGCTGGCGGCGGGGCTCGTCCCAGCGCGGGTCGAAGACCGCGGCCTTGAGGCCAGCGCGGTGGAAACGACCGATCGGGAAGGCGTTGAAGGTGAAGGGGTCGAGGCCCCCCAAGCGGCACAGCTCGCGCAGCGCCACGCGCGCGGAGGCGCGCTCGATCAGCTCCTCCACGGCCGGTTCCGGCAGATACAGGCCGACGCCGAAGGGCCGGCCCGCGGCGAGCCGGCGCGCCAGGGGCACGGCGACGTCGCAGAGCCCTTCGAGCACCCCCGCCAGGTCCTCGGCGGGATGCACGTTGAGGCAATAGGCCAGGAGCACCGCCCGGCCCGGATGGTCGCAATGGACGAAGCGCATCGGGGGCGCGGGCCTCGATCCGGGAGCGGCGTCGCTCCCGTCCGGGTCACAGGGGCAGGCCCTCGTCGACCAGGAGCACCGGGATGCCATCCCGGATCGGATAACAGAGCTTGCGGTCGGCGCGCACCAAGGCCGCCTCGACCGGTTCGCGCACCGGCTGGCCGGCGACGTTTTTTTGGCGGCCCTCGGCGATGGCGCGGCCGAGCTGCCCGAGCAGCTCGGGGCTGGCCTCGGCCAGGGACTGGTGCGTGGCCGGGCAGGCCAGGATCTCGAGCAGGTCCTTGTCGATCATCGATGCCTGG
Source organism: Planctomycetota bacterium (assembly GCA_044359835.1). Taxonomy (GTDB): domain Bacteria; phylum Planctomycetota; class UBA1135; order UBA1135; genus JBIKLM01. The sequence goes on along the minus strand of JBIKLM010000219.1, from coordinate 432 downwards.
GGACGGGGCGGGCCACGGGAGCGCTGCCCGCCGCGGGAGACTAACGTATCGGCATGAGCTCTCCGGCGCCGGTTGTCCTGTGCCTGCTGGCCGCCCTGGCCGCTCCGCGCCTGGGAGACGGCGAACTCGGCGGCCTCGAGGGCTGGGGCCTGGAGCAGCTCGGGCCGCGGCTCGGGGAGGCTCCGCTCGGGCCCTGCCCGGTGGAGCGCTGGCCTGCCGCCTTCGACCCCCAGGAATTCGATTCGCTGCGGCCCTTCGAGCGCTGGGGCGAGCTGGTGCGGGCCAGTGCGCTGGCAGAGCCGGATGCGGCCCTGGCGGCCGAGCACTGCCTGCTGATGCTGGCCCAGGGGCGTCACGACGAGGCCTGGCGTGCCCTGGCGGCCCTGCCGGCCCCGGGCCAAACGGCGGCCCTTTGGCCGCGCTTCCTGCCGG
>JBIKLM010000218.1:0-7288 GCA_044359835.1 Planctomycetota bacterium | reverse complement strand
CATCGTGCGGCTGTCGAAGTTCGCCGTGCGCGACTCGTAGATGCCGGCCACGGTGAAGTCCCACACGTTCTGCCCCGAGCGCGCGAAGATGCCGCCGACGAGGGGCACCGTGTCGCCAACCTGCCAGCCGAAATCGCGGGCCAGGTCGCGGCCGATCAGGCAGGCGGTCTTCTGGCCCCAGAAGGCGGTTTTGTCGCCCGCCAAGAGGACCAGCTCGGGGTAGGCGTCGAAAAGCAACTGCTCGTCGACAGCGAACTGCGCGAAGAAGTTGGAGGGGTCTTGGTAGTAGCCCCCGAACCATTGCAGCTTGCAGACCTGGCGCACCCCGGGCACGGCCTTGATCTTGGGCTGGTAGGAGCGCGGCAGGTTGACGAACAGCGAGACCGCCGATTGCACCACCAGGCGCTGGTCGCTGGCCGCTTCGACGCCCGCGCCCAGGGCCACCACCACGCCGCGCAGGAAGCACACCAGGAACACGGCGATCGCCAGGGAGCCCAGGGTCAGCAGGCTGCGGACCGGGCGCGCCAGCAGGTGCCGCGGCAGGAGGGACCAGGGCATCATGCGCGGCGACTCAGCGGTTGTGGCGGATGCCGCCCAATTGGCCCTTGTCCAGGGTGATCACGGTGCGCGCGGCCTCGGCGGCGCGCGGGTCGTGGGTCACCATCAAGATCGTCTTGCCGGCGCGCTCGTTGAGCTCGCGCAAGAGGCTCAGCACCTGCCCGGCGGATTCGCGGTCCAGGTTGCCGGTGGGTTCGTCGGCCAGGATCAGCAGGGGATCGGAGACCAGCGCGCGCGCAATGGCCACGCGCTGCTCCTGGCCGCCGGAGAGCTGACTGGGGCGGTGGCTGCGGCGGTCCTCGAGGCCCACCAGGGCCAGGGCGTGGCGCGCGCGGCGGCGGCGCTCGGAGCTGGACAGGCGCGTCAGGAGCAGCGGCAGCTCGACGTTCTTCTGGGCGCTCAGCACCGGCAGCAGGTTGAAGCCCTGGAACACGAAGCCGACGTTGTCCGCGCGCCAGCGGGCCAGGTCGGCCGACGACAAGCGACCGAGGTCTTCGCCCGCCACGCGCACCGAGCCGCCGTCGGCCCGGTCGAGGCCGCCGATCAGGTTCAGCAGGGTGCTCTTGCCCGAGCCCGACGGGCCCATCAGGGCGTAGAAGCCGCCGCGCTCGATCTCCAGCTCGAGGCGGTCGAGCACGGTCAGCGCCTCGCCGCCGCGCCGGTAGATGCGCGTGACCTGATGCAATTCGATCAGCGCGGGCGCGCGCCCTGCGGCGCCGGTGCCGGCGCCGGTTTGGCTGTCGGCGGCGGCGGCGGCCGTGGCCGGCTGCTGGGCTTGGGGCTCGGGGTGCATCGTCGGGCTCAGCTGGCGCGGATCGACACGCGGGCGCCGTCGGCCAGCTCGGCCGGCACGTCCAGCAGCACCTGGTCGCCGGGCTCGAGCCCCGACTTGATCTCCAACCGACCGGCCTGTTCGGGGCCGAGCTCGAGCACCACGAAGCGCGCACGCCCGTCCTCGAGGCGCATGGCCCCGCGCTGCCCGCCGCGCTCGACCAGCGCCGCCTTGGGCAACATCAGCAGGGGGCCCGCGCTGGCGCGGCTGGCCTCCAGCTCGCGACCCGGCGGCAAGAACACCACGCGCACGCCCATCTCGGGGCGCAGCCGCTCGTCGGGGGACAGGAACCTGACGCGCACTTCCACGGTGGCCTTTTCGCGGTTGGCGGTCGGCCAGATGCGGTCGACCTGGCCGTCGTAGGGCTCGTCCGGGAAGGCGTCCAGGAACAGGCGCGCAGGGCGGCCCACGGCCACCGCGGCCAGGCTGGTCTCGGGCACCTCGGCCTGCACCTCCAGGCTGGCCCGGTCGACCATGGTGGCCACCGAGCCGCGCGACGTGGAGCCGCCGACCACGTTGGGGGAGACCACCTCGCCGACCTCCGCGTCCTTGAGCACCACGATGCCGTCGAAGGGCGCGCGCACGAAGGTGTTGTCGAGGCGCGCCGCGGCGGCGGCCAGGGCCGCCTCCGCATTGGGCACCCCGGCCTGGGCCAGGGCCACGGCGGCCCGGGCCACCTCGACGCGGGCGGCGGCGGCGACGCGATTGGCCGCCGCGGCCTCGCGCCGGGCCTCGGCCGCCAGGCGGTCGGCGCCGGCGCTGTCGAGCTCGGCTTGGGCGCGGTCCTGGTCGCGGGTCGGCAGGATCAGGTCCTTGACCAGCGGGCTGATGCGCTCGAGCTCGAGGCGCGCCAGGGTCTCCCGGGCGCGCGCCGCGGAGATCGAGGCCAGGGCCGCCGCTTCATCGCTTGCCAGACTCGGCAGCTCCGCTTCCGTGGCCGCCAGCTGGGCCTCCGCCTGCAGCACGGCCGCCTTGGCGCTTTCCACCTGCGCCTTGGCCACATCGACCAGGGCTTCCAATTCGTCATGGAACAGGCGCGCCACGACCTGCCCGCGCTCGACCTGGGAGCCCTCCGTGACGTTCAGTTCGACGATCCGGCCGGGGGTGTCGGCGGACAGGGCTGCTCGCCGCGCGGCGACCACGTAGCCGTTCGAGGAGGTGCCTTCCTCGGCCATCAGGGCCGCGGCGCTGACCCGCTGCACCTCGGCCACGGCCAGGCGCGGCGCTTGCCAGCTGGCCAGCGCCGCCAGCAGCTGCTTGTGGAACAGCGCTGCCGCCGCGAGCACCACGATCAGCAGGATCAGCGGCCAAGGCCAGCCCCGGCCGCCGCGCGCCCGCTGCTGCTTGGGGATTTCCAACGTGGCGATGTCCTCGGCATCCGGGGTGACCATAGGCGGCCAACATAGCCTCGCGGAGAGGCGCGCCCAAGCCGCGCCGCCGAGGTGCAAGGGAGGGGCGGGCGCCCGCGCGGGCGGTCGAGAGCGCGGGATCGGATCCTGCTGGGTGCAAAGGCGGCGGCGCTGCCCGCGGTCGGCGCGGGGCCGCGGGCCGGCCGTGTCCGCCAGGCCCCGAAGGTCCTTCAGACCGCCGCAAGCGCCGGGTCCCGGGGCGCTGGGACGGCCCGCGGCGGGGCCGGGCTAGGCCTCAGCGGTGCTCGCAATCCAAGGCGCGCCGCAGGGACGCCCACTGGGCGCGCGCTCCGTCGGCGAAGGTCGGGCCGCCGAAGGGCGGCAGCGACGAGCGCGGCCGCGCCAAGCCCTGGGACAGGGCCTCCGCCAGGCCCAGCTCGTCCTCGGGGTGCGCGAAGAGCGTGCCGCCGTCGTCGAGGAACTCGGGCAGGGAGCTCTGATTCGAGGACACCACGGGCGCTCCGAAATAGCGCGCCTCGAGGGGCGGCAGGCCGAAGCCCTCGGCCAGGGAGGGGAACAGGAAGGCCGCGCAGCGTGCGTAAAGAAAGCGCAGCACGCCGTCGGGCTGCTGGCCGAGCCAGCGGATGCGCCCCGCGTGGCGCGAGTCCTGGAGCGCGGACAGGATGCCCTCGGAACCGAAGCCCGCCGGCCCCACCAGCAGCCAATAGAGATCGGCGCGCTCCGCCGCCGCGCGCTCGAAGGCGCGCAGGCCGCCGATCAGGTTCTTGCGCGGATCGACGCGCCCGACGGTCAGGACGAAGGGCCCCGGCGGCAGCTCGATGGCCGCTTCCGGGACCGTCGCGAGCCCGTCGCCGCCGAGCGGCACCACGTCGATGCGCTCGGCGGGCAGGCCGAGCTGCTCTGCGGCGGCGCGCGCCACGTGGCGGCTCGGCACCTGCAAGCGGGCGATCTGCGGCAGCCAGCGCTCGAGCGCGCGCGCCATGCGATCGGCGGCCGGCGCCGAGAGGTACACGCCGCGGCCTTCGAGGAACAAGAGGTCGTAGAGCAGCGCCACGGAGCGCGCCGGTCCGACCCACAGGGGCTGGGTGGCGAGGCCCAGGAACAGATCCAGGCCGCCGAGCCAGCGCGCGGCGCCGCCCAGCGAGCGGGTCAGCGGCCAAGCCAGGCGCGCGGGCAGGCGCGGGCCGAACCAGCGCTGGACGTCGGCCGGGTTGGCGCGTACCTCTGCGGGCACCTGCGGCCGCCGGAGCGTGGCCGCGAACAGCGCCAGTTCGAGCGGTTGGCCCATTTCGGCCGCATGCCGGCGCAGGGCGGCCAAGGCCAGGCGCTGGGCGCGCCCGATGCCCTCGCGGTTGTGCAGCGCCGCGCGGTAGTCGTAGCCCAGCCGGAGCGGCGCCGCGCTCATGCTTGCAGCCCCCTGCGCAGGGCGGCGGACAGGGCAAAGGCCGCGCCGTAGGCCAGCGGGGCCAGGATCCAGAGCCAGGGCCGCACGGCGAAGGGCGAGCGGCCCGCGCGGCCCAGCCAGAGGCCCGCGCCGAGGGCCACGAAGAGTTCGGTCGCTGCGGTGGCGGCCGCGGCGCCCACCAGCCCCTGGCCGGGCACCCACAGGGCGTTGAGCCCCGCGTTGAGCCCGAGGGCCGCCAGCGAGATCCACAGCACCGCGCGGCCGTTGCCGGCGGCGACCAGCGCGTTGAGCAGCACGGCGCCCGCATGGATCGCCGCGATCGCCGCGAACAGCCAAGCGAGCGCTGGCCCCGCGGCCGCGAACGGCGCGCCGAAGCACAGCGTCAACAGCTCGCGCGACCAGGGCGCGCATAGCCCGCAGAACAAGGCCGCCGCCGCGAACAGAGGCTGGGTCAGGTTGGCCGCGGCCTCTGCGAGCTGTCCCGCGCGCGCCCGTTCGCTGAGCCAGGGCAGGGCGGAGCTGGCCGCATAGAGGGCCAGGATGATCGCCGCGGAGAGCAGGCGCATGGCCGCGTTGTAGTGGCCGAGCGGCCCTTCCCCGAGCCAGGCGCGCACGAACAAATTGTCCAAATAGAAGTAGCCCTGCTGGCAGACCATGCCCAGGCCCAGGGGCCAGGCCTCGCGGAAGATGCCCTCGGCGCTGCGCAGGGCGATGGTGGGCTTCGGCAGGTGCGGGCGCGCCACCAGGTGCAGGGCCAGGTTGGCGGCGCCGCTGACGGCGGCGCTGGCCAGCAGGTAGGCGGCCGCTTGGCCGACGCCCGAGAAGGCCATCGCCAGGATCACCAGCAGGCGCGCCAGGGCCGCGACGCTGCGCACGGCCACCGGCCAGCGCCAGTCGATGCGGTTCTTGAAGACCGTGGCCGAGAGCTCGAAGGCGTGGGTCGCCGGGTACAGCGCCGCCGCCACGATCAGCAGCCCGTGGGGCTCCCCCTGCCAGCGCACCAGCAGCGCGGTCGATAGCAGGCCGACCAGCGCCAGGCCGAGCCGCACGCGCCGCGCCGAGCGCAGCACCGGGAGCATGGCCCAGCGGTCATCGGCCGTGCGGCGCACGGCCACGCTGCCGGTGCCGAAATCGGTCCAGGCGTCCAGCAGGCCGAAGACCGCCAAATAAAAAGTGAAGCGGCCGAATTCTTCGGGGCTCAGGCAACGCGCCAGCACCAGCACGGACGCGAAGGTCGACAGGGAGCCGAGCAGGCGCCCCAGCACCTGCCAGGCCGTGCCCTTGTAGACACGTCCAGGCACGCGCGAGCGTGGATCGGCGCGCTGTGGGTCCTCGGGGGGATCGGCCTGCATCCGGTCACGATACGACGGCCCGGCACCCGGCCCGCGCCGCCCGACCCGTGGCAGGCCGAGAAAACAAGGGGCTGCCGGGAGTTGTGTCGGCAGCAGCGCCCCGCGACTACCCGGGAAGCGCGCTGGTACAAGTCCCGAGGTCCCGCCGAGGCCCTGGAGGTTCGGAGCCAGGAGCAAAGCCGTGCCCTTCAGCTCTTCCGGCTCCCTCACGATTTCCTGGAGGCCCTCCAGTGCGACTCGGGCTGCGCCCGGGCGGTGAAACCAGCCAGTCCGCATGCTCTCCGGCCGCCATCCGGCGCCCGCAGAAGCTGGGGCGGGCACGCCCCCGCGGCCAAGCGGTCCGTCGAACCGGCTGCCTCGGTTAGCGTTGAGGCCCGGCCTTTCGCCTCTCGCCCCCGGAACTCCATGCCGACATCGCTCGCCGCTCGACCCTCGCACCCGTCTTGGTCACACGCCGCCCGCGCCGGGCTCTTGCCCCTCGCGACCGGTCTGTGCCTCGCCGCCGGCCTGCTGGCCGCGCCGCCTTCGAGCCTGCTGGCCGCGCCGCCTTCGGGCCTGCGGGCCCAGGCGCCCGCCGCCCAGTCCGCTCCGCCGGCCACGGCCTTGAACCCCGTGCGCGCCCTCGACGGCAAGGGCAAGCCCCTGCCGGGCGCTGAGGTGCACTACATCTTCGAGGCCGAGGTGCCGCGCATCGCGCTCGGGCGCCTGGGCCTGCTCGACAGCGATTCCCTGACCCAGATGGCCTTCCTGGGCCAGCGCCTGGCCGCCGACGCGGAGGGCCTGGCGCCGCTCCCGGCCTGGAGCGAGGGGGTCTGCGTGGTGCTGGTGCGCCAGGGCGTGCTGTGCGACATGCGCAACTTGAGAAATCCAGACCCGGCCGGCACGGAGGTGCGCGTGCGCGATCGCGGCACCCTGCGCCTCGCGCTGACCGACGCCCAAGGCCGCGCCCTGCCCGGGTCCGCGGTCTGTGTCAGCGAAGTCTTCGGCGCCGACCGTCGCCGCGTGCGCGCCGCCCCGGTGAACGGCCCGGGCGGCAGCGGACAGCTGGATCTGCTCGACGAGGTCAGCTTCCGGCTCGAGGAGGGCAGCACCCTCGAGCTCGAGCCCTTCGGCCACTTCGCGCGTCCGCAGCGGATACCGCTCGATCTCGAGAACCTGCCGACCGAGGTCGTCGCGCTCGAGAGCGCGCCCTTCGGCAGCCTCGAGATCAGCCTGACCCGCACCGACGGCCGCGTGCCCTGCGGCCGGGTCGAGGTGCTGGTGCGCACGCTCGGCGAGGGGGCCAGCGCCCCGATTGTGTACCTGACCGACGACGGGCGTCTCTCCGTGCCGCGGGTCGGCGTCGGCACGGAGCTCGAGCTGGTGGCGCGCCGGCCCGGGGGCACCGATCGGGCCCCGCTGGCCGTGCGCGGTCCCAAGGCCGCCGGCGAGAGCGTGGCCGCCGCGCTGCCCTTCGAGGAGTCCGAGCTGATCCTGCTCGGGCGTCTGGCGGATCAGACCGGCCGGCCGCTCTATCGACGCACTTTCCACGGCCTCGCCAAGGCGCGCAGCGTCTTCTTCCGCCGCGAATTCGAGTTCTATTTCCAGACCGAGCCGGACGGCAGCTTCCAGATGCTGTTGCCGCTCGACGAAAAGGTGCCCTACGCGGAGGCCTCGATCCTGCTCGAGCAGCTCGATCCCGAGAACCGTCCGATCGCGCGCTATCAGTGGGTCGCGGCCCAGGAGCTGCGCGCCGAATGCCTGGACCTCGGCACCGTGCAGGTGACGCCGC
>JBIKLM010000216.1:0-7294 GCA_044359835.1 Planctomycetota bacterium | reverse complement strand
CTCGAACGACAACTCCGGGCGGGCCCGCCTGCCGCGCCTCCTGGCCGGGCTGGAGGCCCGCCGGCCGGACGTGCTCTGCCTCCAGGAGACCAAGTGCCTGGACGAGCAGTTCCCCCGCGAACCGATCGAGGAGCTGGGCTACTCGATCGCGCATTTCGGCCAGAAGACCTACAACGGCGTGGCCCTCTTGGCCCGCCGGGGCCTGGAGGACGTGCAGCGCGGTTTCCCCGGGGATCGCGGCGAGGCGCGCTTCATCGCGGCCCAGGTGGAGGACTGGCTGGTGGCCAGCGTCTACGTGGTCAACGGCCAGGAGGTCGGAGCGGACAAGTACGCCTTCAAGCTCGAATTCATGGAGCGCCTGCGCCAGCACCTGGCCGAGCGCTTCGATCCGGCGGAGAAGATCCTGCTGGGCGGCGACTTCAACGTCACCTTCGACGATCGCGACGTCTACGACCCCGAGCTGTGGCGCGAGAAGATCCTGTGCTCGACGCCCGAGCGCCGGGCGCTCACGGGGCTGGTCGATCTGGGGCTCGCCGACGCCCTGCGCCAGCTCGATGGGCGGCCCGGCATCTACACCTGGTGGGACTTCCGCACGCGCGGCTTCCAGCGCGGTCAGGGCCTGCGCATCGACCACGTCCTGGCCTCGGCGCCCGCCCTGGCCCGGGCCCGCGAGATCGAGGTGGACCTCGACGAACGCGGGCGAGAAAAACCCAGCGACCACGCGCCCGTGCTGCTGCGCCTCGAGGAGTGACAGGCTGAGAAAAAATCGGCTCGGGCTGCGCTCGAGCCGGTAGACCAGGCTGTCAGCATCTGTCTGGGCCGCCATCCGGCGGCCCAGGGAAGTCGCTGGCTTCGAAACGGCCCGGATCCCCGGTTTCAGGGCATTTTCGCGCCGGGAGAGGGGAACCCGTTGTGTGCCGTCCCGGGCCCCTTCGATCCACCCCGCACGGAGCCGTGGGCGGCAGCAGAGCCGCCGCGGGCTGTTTTCCCTCAATGCTCCGGAGTCTTGCCGTCCGGCGGACGGCGGCGGTGTTCGGCGAGCAGTTCGTTGACCCGGCTCTCGATGTCGCGCTCGGCGAACAGCCGCTGGCGGCGGCCGTGGGGCAGGGACAAGCGCAGGGACAGGAGGTCCGCCAGCGCGGCCACCGGCAGGTCTTCGGGCAGGTTCAGGAACTGCTCGCTGCGGGACAGCACCGCCTGGCAGAGCTCGCGGCGGTAATGGGCTTCGCGCTCGGGATGCATCGGGATCTCGCCCAGCGGTCGCACGCGCACCCGGCGGTAGAGGCGCTCGCTGGGCACCTCGTCCAGCTCCACGCGGCCGATGCCCAGCAGCAGGATGATGAAGGTGCCGTCGGAGCGCCGCTCGTGCTTGACGATCTCGCCCAGGCCGGCCACCGGATAGACCGGGGGCTTGCCGGGCATCTCGAATTCGTGCCCGCGCCGCACCGTGCCGATCACCAAGCGCCCCGAGCGGTCGAGGCTGTCCTCGATCATCTGCCGATAGCGCGGCTCGAAGATGTTGAGCGGCGCCATGGCCCCGGGCAGGAGCCACACGTCGGCCAGCGGGAACAGCGGCACCGCTTCGGCCGAGAAGGGGCCCGAGTCCGGGGGCTCGGGCAGTTCCCGGGGGCCTTCGGCAGCTTCGATTCCCTGGGCCGGCGGCCAGCAGTCGGGGATCGGCGGGCGGCGCTCCGGCCCCGGGGGGCCGGAGGAGGCGGGGGACGGCGGGGACACCAAAGGAGTGGTCGTTGGTCTGAAGTTGGGGGAGGGCGCGCGGGCGGCCCGCGCTTCAGGCCCCTTCCCGGCCGGCCGCGGGCGCGGGGTCGCGGCCGATTCCGGCCACCGAGGCCGCCAAGCGGGCGAACTGAGCGTCCTGCGGGCGCCCCAGGCGGCGATAGGCGCGCTCGAGGTTCAGGAGGTGGCGATGGACCAGCAGGGCTGGCTCCGCATCCTGGAACCATTCCGGTCGCGCTGCTAGCCCCCGGCTCTCCAAATACGACAGGCACTCCCGCCGGGTGCGCAGCTTGCCGCCTGCGAAGGGGTCGGCCAGCAGGGTGCGCTGGCCGGAATAGAGCCGCAGCAGCACCCGCCCGGGCAGCGGGACCGCCGCCGCCGCCAGCCCGGCCCGCTCGGCCACCAAAAGGTGCAGCACCACCAGCGGCAGAGGCAGCCCGCGACGGCCGATCAGCACGCGCTCGAGGAACAGCTCCGCCAGGGAGCCCGGATCCGCGGAGCCGCCGGAGAGGCCGGATTCTTTGCACAGCACCTCGATCAGGGCCAGGGGGCCCGCGAAGTCTCCGCCGCTGGCTCCGGCGCGCTCCTGGACCCGCTGAGCCAGGCGCTCGATTTCGGCCAAAAGAGGCCGCGCATCGAGGTCGGGTTGTTCGCTGCGCGAGAGCAGCAGCATGCCCTGCAGCAGACCGTAGTTCCCGCGGGCCAGCGCCTTGAGCAGCCGGCGGCGGGCGGGCAGCCGCGCCTGATCGAGCAGCAGCGCCCGCGCCTGCACCCGGCGGCGGGCGTCGCCGTCGCGCGCGCCGCGCCGCAGGGCCGGCACGGCCGCCGCGCCGGCGGCCCGCAGGGCCAGGAGCACCTGGGGATCGGCGGGGCTGTCGCCGAGCAATCCCACCAGGGCTTCGAAGCGCGCCCGCCGTCCCCGCTGGAACCCCTCGGAGGCCCGGGGGCGATCGGCGCGGCCGAGCCCGCGCGGCTCGCCCGGCCGGGCGGCGGCCGAGCTGGCGCCCGGGGCGGTGGGCAGCGGGGAATCGGGGTCGACGGCCATCGGGCTCGATCGCTGGAGGGGGGCTCCCGGAACAGCCTCGATCCTAGCCCCTTCCGCCGCCGCCGGGTGGATCCCCGGGGGGCCGTCCCGCCCCGGGCGCCGGGCGCGCTTGCGGGCCGCCAGCCCGGGCTCCTACCCTGTTTCGCCCCGTGCCCCGGCCGTCGCCGGCGGCGCTTCCCCCCCCGACCCCGCTCCAAGCAACCCCATGGCCCTGCGCACCCGCCCCGGAGACGTGGTCGTCACCCACGCGCTGCGCACGCCGATCGGCCGGTTCCTGGGCAGCCTGGCCGAGATGAGCGCCGCCGATCTCGGCACCTCGGTCTGCCGGGACCTGCTGGAGCGCGCCCACCTGCCCCGGGGCCGCGTCGGCAGCGTCCTGTTCGGCAACGGACGCCAAGCGGGCGGCGGCCCCAACGTGGCGCGCCAGATCGCGGTCCGCGCCGGCCTGCCGGTCGAGACCCCGGCCCTGACCGTCAACATGGCCTGCGCCTCGGGCCTCAAGGCGATCGCCCTGGCCGCGGACGAGATCCGCCTCGGGCGCAGCGAGATCGTGCTGGCGGGCGGAGTCGAGAGCATGAGCGGCCTGCCCTATTTCCTGCCGCGCCTGCGCCAGGGCTATCGCCTCGGGCACGCGCCGGTGGTGGACGCCATGTACAAGGACGGCTTCCATTGCCCCCTGGCGGACCTCTTGATGGGGGAGACGGCGGAGGTGCTGGCCAAGGAGTTCGCCATCTCTCGGGAAGAGCAGGATCGTTTCGCGCTCGGCAGCCAGCACAAGTCCGAGGCGGCCCGCAAGGCCGGGCGTTTCGAAGCCGAGCTGTCGACCGTGCTGGTGCCCCAGGCCAAGGGCGAGCCCAAACCCTTCCGCAGCGACGAACACGCCCGCGACGGGGCCGAACTGGCTTCGCTGGCCAAGCTCGCGCCGGTCTTCGATGCCCAGGCGGGCACCGTCACCGCGGGCAATTCCTCCGGGATCACCGACGGCGCCGCGGCGCTCCTGCTGATGCGCGCCGAGACCGCCCGCGAGCTCGGCCACGAGCCCCTGGCCGTGGTCGGCCCCTGCGCGGAAGCGGGCGTCGATCCGCGGCGCATGGGCATCGGCCCGGTGCCGGCCTGGGCCAAGCTCGAGCGCCTGACCGGCCGCTCGCTGGACGGCTACGACCTGATCGAACTCAACGAAGCCTTCGCCGCCCAGGTGCTGGCCTGCCAGCGCCTGGCGCCCCTGCCCCTCGAGCGCCTGAACGTCAACGGCGGCGCGATCTCCCTGGGCCATCCGATCGGCGCCACCGGCGCACGCATCGCCGTGACCCTGCTGCACGAGCTCGCGCGCCGCGATGGCCGCCAGGGTCTGGCGACCCTGTGCGTTTCGGGCGGCATGGGCTTGGCGCTGGCCTTCAGCCGGCCCAAGGATTGATCGGCTGACCCCCGATCCGGCCCACCCGGCCCACCCCGCACGCCGGACCTTCGGCGCACCCGCGGGGGCCAACGGGCCGGGGCCGCGGCCTCCCCGCCGCCCGCTGGGTCGACACGCACGGCCCAACCAGAGATCCACCCGGGCCAGGCCCGGGCCGCAGCCGCGGCCCGCGGGCCGGCGCCCGGCCGCGCGGCTCCCCGCCGCCGCCCCAGCTTCCACCCTCCCGGCCGGGCCCCCAGGGCCCGCCTCCTCCGACCCCGAAACCACTCAATCCCATGGTCATCAAGAAGGTTGGCGTCATCGGCTGCGGCCTGATGGGGCACGGCATCGTCCAGGTCGCGGCTCAAGCGGGCTACAGCGTCGTGGCGGTCGAATCGGACCCCGCGGCCCTCCAAAAGGGCCTGGCGCGGATCGAGAAGAGCCTGGCCAAGCTGGCCGAGAAGGCGGTCGAAAAGGGCAAGCCCGCGGCCGCTGCGGAGGCCGAAGCCAAGGCCACCTTCGCCCGCATCCAGGGCAGCACCGACAAGCAGGCGCTCAAGGACGCCGACCTGGTGATCGAGGCGATCGTCGAGAACCTGGAGGTCAAGAACAAGCTCTTCGCCGAGCTGGATCGGATCGTGCAGAAGAGCGCGATCTTCGCCTCCAACACCTCGTCGTTCCCGATCGGCGCCATGGGCCGTGCCTCGGGCCGCCCCGACCGCATGGTGGGCTTGCACTTCTTCAATCCGGTGCAGCTGATGAAGCTGGTCGAGGTGGTGCGCGCCGCCGAGACCAGCAACGAGGCCTTCGCCGCTGCGCGCGCCTTCGGCGAATCCGTGGGCAAGATCCCGGTGGCCTGCAAGGACACCCCGGGCTTCGTGGTCAACCGCCTGCTGGTGCCCTACATGAGCCAGGCGCTGCTGATGCTCGAGCGCGGCGAGGCCACCAAGGAGGACATCGACGCGGCCATGCAGTACGGCTGCGGCTATCCGATGGGCCCGCTGACCCTGACCGACTACGTGGGCCTCGACACGACCCTGGCCATCCTCGAAGGCTGGGTCAAGAGCTATCCCAACGAGCCCGCCTTCGTGATCCCGGCGATCCTGCGCCAGAAGGTCAAAGAGGGCAAGCTCGGCCGCAAGAGCGGCGAGGGCTTCTACAAGTGGGACGGCGACAAGAAGTCCTGAGCGCCCGATCCGACCCGGGGGCCCGCCCGGCCCGCGCCATCCAGACCCCAGCCCCGCCGTCCATCGGCGCCAGTTCTTCTCCGTAATGCGGCTCGCTCGCGCGCGGCGCCGCCCGCGCCGAGCGACGAACCCCGGGGGGCCAAAGGCCCTCGCTCCCGACCCCGACCCCACCATGCTGAGCACCCTCCTCGCCCTGGCCCTCTCGACCGGCCAACCCACCGCCGCCGCCGCCGCGCCCCTGTCCTCGTGCCAGGAGGGCCCCAAGATCACCGTGGCGGCGCCTTCGACGCTGGTCGTTGGACAGCCCTACCGGGTCGACGTGACCATCGAAGCCGGCGCCGGTCCGACCCCGGTGGCGGCTTGGCTGCTGAACGCCTCGGCCTTCCTGGTCGATGGCGAGCCCCTGGCGCCGCGCCGCGACGACCATTTCATCGAGCTGACCCCGGGCACCAAGCTCTCGATCAGCCTGGATCTCGGCCCCCTGATCGCAGCGGAAGGGGACTTCGAGCTGGTCTACGCCAAGAACATCTATCGCGAGGGCCCGATCCAGGTACAGCGCCTGGCGCTGGCCCGCGGCGAGAACGGCGCCGAGATCGATTTCCTCGGCATGCCCTCGGATCAGCTCGCGGACTTCATGGTGTTCGTGGAGACCAACCGCGGCCCGATGCTGTTCAAGTTCTGGCCCGAGGTGGCGCCGGAGCACGTGCGCAACATGCTCGACCTGGCCCAGGACGGCTTCTACGACGGCACCCTGTTCCACCGCGTCGGCCCCGGCTTCATGATCCAGGGCGGCGACCCGCTGACCAAGGACCCGGGCGCCCGCGCCCGCTGGGGCCAAGGCGGCGGCCCGCGCCAGCTCAAGGCCGAATTCAGCGAGCGGCCCCACGTGCGCGGCGTGCTCTCCGCGGCCCGCTCGGCCGATCCCAACTCGGCCTCCTCCCAGTTCTTCGTGATGCACGCCCGCAATCCCGGCCTCGATCGGCAGTACTCCTGCTTCGGCGAGCTGCTGCCCGGCCACGCCGAGAGCCAGGCCACCCTGGACAAGATCGCCAACGCGGCGGGCACCCCGGGCCGCGACGGCACCATCGCGCCCAAGGATCCCCAGCGCATCGAGCGCGCCGTGGTGATCCGCGCCGCCAAGCGTTGACCGCCCGCGCAGGGCACCGGCTCGGGCCGCGCCCGAGCCGGAGGCCGCGCCGTTCCGCTGGCCCCAGAGCCGCCCGCTTCGCGCGCTGAGCCGGGGCCCGCTGCAGGGCCCGGCCGATCGCCCGCCTCCTGTCCACTTCTTGAACCAGCGGGGCCCCGCGGCCGGGACCGATCCCGCCGCAGCCCGCTCCCAGGATCCCCACCGGTCCGCCTCCCCTCCGACCCCGCCCCGCAACCATGCCCCCCGCAGCGAACCATCCCTACGTCGGCGTGACCGCCACCCTCGAGACCTCCGAGGGCTCGATGACCTTCGAGTTCTTCGTCGACAAGGCCCCGGGCCACGTCAAGAACTTCGTCGACCTGTGCGAGAAGGGCTTCTACGACGGCACGGTGTTCCACCGCGTGATCAAGGGCTTCATGATCCAGGGCGGCTGCCCCGAAGGCTCCGGCCGCGGCGGTCCCGGCTACCAGATCAAGGCCGAATTCAACGACACCAAGCACGTGCGCGGGATCCTCTCCATGGCCCGCGCCCAGGACCCCAACAGCGCCGGCAGCCAGTTCTTCGTCTGCCACGGCGACGCCAACTTCCTGGATCGCAACTACACCGCCTTCGGGCGCCTGATCCTGGGCGACGAGACCCTCGAGAAGATCGCCAGCGCGCCGGTGTCCGCCGGCGCGGGCGGCGAGCGCAGCAAGCCGGCCAAGCCGGTCAAGATCCTGAAGGCCAGCGTCACCCGGCCCAAGTGACCCGGTTGGCCGGGCGGCCGGGCCGGTCGCCCGCAGCCGTCG
>JBIKLM010000217.1:0-7294 GCA_044359835.1 Planctomycetota bacterium | reverse complement strand
CTCATTCCCTGCTCTCGAACCCCGCGAACGCTGCGCCCCGCCTGGGGCGCGTGGGCGTCCTCCTGGGGGGCCTTTCCAGCGAGCGCGAGGTCTCGCTGCTGTCCGGAGGCTCGGTGCTGGCGGCCCTGCTCACCCCCGGTCCCCGGCCGGCCCCGGAGCACCTGGAGGCCATCGAGTGGCGCCCCGCGGGCACGCCGGGGGGCGAGCTGGTGTTCGGCGACCGGGTGCTGCCCTTCCACGAGGGCCTGGCGCACCTGGTCAGCTTCGACGTGCTGTTCCTGGCCCTGCACGGCGGCGCGGGGGAGGACGGCCGGCTGCAGGGCCTGCTGGACCTGCTCGGGATCGCCTACACCGGGTCGGGCCACGCGGCCAGCGCGATCGCCATGGACAAGTGGCGCACCCGCGAAGTGGCCAGAGCGCTCGGTCTCGCCCTGGCCCCGGGGTTCCTGGCGGGGCGCGCCGAATTGCGCGCGGACCTCGCGGATGCCGGCGCCCGGGCGGCCCTCGAGACCGGCTGGGTGATCAAGCCGCGCGCCGATGGCTCGTCCGTGGGCGTCGAGTTGGGGCAGGGGCTCGGGGCGCTGCAGCAGCGCCTGGAGCAGCGCCTCGAAACGGAGCGCGAGCTGGTCGTGGAAGCGCGCATCCGCGGCCTCGAGCTGACCTGCGCCGTGCTCGAGGGTGGGCCCGAAGGGCCGCGCGCCCTGCCTCCGGTCGAGATCGTGCCGCGGGGATCCGGCTGGTTCGACTTCCAGCAGAAGTACCAAAGCGACGGGGCCGAGGAGTTCTGTCCGCCGCGTCAGCTGCCCCTCGAAGCCCAGGCCCGGGTGCAGCAGGACGCCCTGGCCCTGCATCGGGCCCTCGGCTGCCGCGGCCTGACGCGCACCGACTTCATCTGGCCCCTCGGGGCCCAGGGCGGCCTCGATCCCGCGGCGCGACCGGTGGTGTTGGAGCTCAACACCTTGCCCGGGTTGACGCCGCGATCCCTGGCGCCACTGGCCGCTCGGGCCGCCGGAATCGACTATCGCGAGCTGTGCCTGACGCTCTTGGAGGCGGCCTCGCGCCGCTTCGGGGCTTGAATCGGGGACCCGCCTGCGGCAACCTCTGCTCAGGAGCCAGGCTGGCGGAACGGTAGACGCGCCGGATTCAAAATCCGGTATCCGATGAGGATGTAAGGGTTCGATTCCCTTGCCTGGTACCAGCCCCGGCAGGCCGGGAAAGCCGTCGTCGGCCCGACTCCGGACCGGCCATACCAGCCCGGCAGATGCCTTGGGGCCGGGATGCGGCGGGCGCATAGGCTCGGGTCTTGGCTGGGCGCCGATTCCAGCCATCGAGGGCACGGGGTGGAGAGCGTCCGCGGCCCGGGGCTGTGGCCCCGCTCGGGACCCTGCAAAGCGGCCGAATCGGCGGACTCGGTCGGGCCCCCTGCCCTGGACCGTCCGGCCCGCCGCGGGGGCGGAGATCCGCCTCGGCTCGCCTGTCCCTTCCGGAACCCGGGCGCCGGCTGGCAAGCTCCTCGGGATGAGCCCCGCGCCCGAGCCCTGGCCGAGCCCGCCCGGCGGCGGCTCCCCGGAGCCCTCCGCCGCTCCCCTGGGCACGACCCTGTCCCAGGAACTTTCCCGGCGGCTGTTCGGCAGCCTGATCCAAGCGGCGACGGAGGTGTCCGCGGAGCTCTCGCGCCAGACCGCCCTGCTGGTGGGGGGCGACGGACTGGGTGCGCCCCTGCCGCTCGAGGCGATCGAAGCGCAGCATCGCCAGACCCAACGCCGGTTCCGCGAGGCCGGGGCCTGGCTGGCGGTGGTTTCCGCGGGCATGGGCGCCGAGATCGGCAACCGCCGCCTGGTTCCCGACCTGCTGGACAGCCTGGAAGATGTGCTTTTGCGCGCACTGTCCGGCCCGCCCTTCGAGCACGAGCCGCCGTTCGACTGGCCCAGCCTGGCCCGGGGCGCGGGCCAGTCCTTCGAGGCCCCCCTGGCCCTGCTCATGACCCTGCTGGTGGCCGACTTGGCCCAGGGGCGCGCCACCCGGGGCCGGCGCCTGGCGCTGCGCTGTGAGCGGGAGGGGGCCCGCTTCGAGGCCTGGCTCGAACGCCTGCCCGATGCCGCGGGCAGGGCCTGGGTCGAGCGCTGGAGGGCCCAGCTGCCCCTGATCGTTCCCGGAGCGGACCTGGAGCTGCTGGAGCCTGCGCCGGAGGACGCCGAGCAGGGCGCGCGGCCGGCCTGCCTGCGCCTCGAGCTGCCCGGGGGCTGGCTCGAGCCCGGTTCCAGCGAGCCGAGGCCCTGAGGGCGGCCGGGCGCCAGCCCCCGCGGACCGAGCTGCTCAGCAGGCCAGATGGAGCTCGCGCCGGAGCGACGGGAGGGCCCGAGCGTGGCCCGGGCCCTCCCTGCGCGGCGACGTTGGCGCGGCCCGGGACCGGGTCAGAGCCCCAGCACCTGGCTGGTGCCGAGGGCCAGCCCCGTCGATCCGAAGCACAGGGCCTGGATCGAGAGGGCTCCGGTCAGTCCTCCTCCGTTCTGAAAGGACAGGCTCAGGTGGCCGTTTCCATCCAGGCCGAAGGCGGCGGGGAACAGCGCGGCGCTGCCCAGGGCGAGCCCCAGCAGCAGGGGCTGCCCGAGACCGAGGAACGGCAATTCCGGGCCGACCGAGCCGCTCGGACCGTAGGCCAGCAGGCACAGGCCGAAGGCCGGTCCCGCGTCGAGGTCCAGGCTGAAGGGCCCCGGCCCGCTGGCGCCCGGCCCGCTGGCGGAGAGCACCGGACGGGCCGGCTCGAGGGCTAGCCGGTCGTCGTAGCTGAAGAAGTCCGTCGAGGTCAGGATCAAGCGCCCGCCGGAGGCCGGCTGGAAGGCGCCGAACTGGGCGCCGCCGGTCCCCGGGACGAAGCCCTGGATCCCGAGCCAGCCGAAGCTCGGACCCTCGAACAGGGTGGGGGACTGGGAGGCGGCCCCGGCCACCAGGCGGATCCGGTTCGTGCCGGAACCGAAGTTGTTCTCCGCCAGGAAGATCTGGCCCAGAGCGGGGTCGTAGGCCAGCGCGCTGGCCCCGTCGAAACCGCTTCCGATCTGCAGGCCCTGGGCCGCGGTCAGGGGCGGCGAGCCGGTCAGCTGCGAGCTGAGGAACAGATACACGTCGCTGGATCCGAGCGGCGCGGGGAAGCTGCTGCTCGAGGTGGCCAGCAGCAGGTTGCCCTGGCTGTCGATCGCCAGGGGACCGCTGGCGCCGGGCACCGCCACCAGCGGGGTCACCAGGCCGGTTTGGACTTCGACGCGCGAGACCTCGCTGCCGCTGCCGACCAGTCCGCTGGCCGCGCTGACCAGCGCGCTGCTGGGCGATTCGAAGGCCGCGGCAAAGTTGAAGTTGAGGTTGGCGATGGGAACGGCGCCGCCGCTCGCCAGGTCGACGCGGAACAGATCCCCGTTGCTGGACTCGCCCACCAAGGCCACGCTCTCATCCGGCGCGATCGCCAGCGCGCCGGTGAAGAACCACTGCGGGCTGAAATCCACCAGGGTGGCGAGCAGGGCTCCGCTGGAGGAGCGGCGCTCCACGCGCTGGCCATCCCAGACGATCAAGTCGCCGTTGGTGAGGGCGCGGGCGACGCCGCTGGGGTTGAAGAGCGGCGTGGTGCCGAAGCCCGGCGCCACGGTCTGGGCGGGCGCGTAACCGGCGAGCGCCACGGGCAGCGCCAGCAGGAAGCCCGGCAGGCCAAGGCGCCGGCTCCGGCGCGCGTGGGGCCCCGCATCGGCGGCGGGTATCGGGGCGCTCGAGGCGCAGGCGGAGTGGGGCGCGGTGGAGGCGCTCAGGCGCCCCGGCTGCGATCCACGGGACAGGGCACCGTTCGGGAGGGCGCCATGGGGCGCCGAGGTGGGAGGCATGGTTGGGTCCGGATGCGGTTGGAGATGAGCCCCTGCCACCGCCGTATTCCGGGGACTCCTCCGGACCCGAAGCGATCCGGCCCGGGCCGACCCTTGGACCCAGGTTCTGCCGCGGGAGCTCGGGAAGTTTCTCGAGATCCTCCGCAGGGAAACGGGGGCCCGACGGGAACCGAGGAAGCGGGGGGTCCGCTTCCGGCGCGGCGGGCGGCCTCCGCCAGGAGGCACGCCAGCGCAGCGCTGATTCCCGCGCAGGCCGGGGACGGCGCCTCGAAGGCACCGATCGCATCGCAGTCCGCCGAATGCCCATTCCACGAGGCGCGGCGGCACCGATCGACCCGGGTCTCCTGGCTAGCGCTATGTCCACATCTCCCCAAGCCTTCCCAGGTCTCCTGCGGACCGCTCACCCCGTGGGGGGCTCGTGTCCGCTCGGTTTGGACCCAGTGACCGCGCCGCAGGCCGGCGTCATGGGGAGCGTGGAAGCGTTTCACAGTGGCGGGACCGCGCAGGATTCACACCTGCTTCCCCGACGCCGATCGTGCTCGTTCGAATTGTCTTTGGCCATCTTGACCGAGCCGGTCCCAGGGCGCAAGCAAAGCGAGGATCGATCCCCTCGCGGCGCCACGCCCCGGACCGTACGGCCGCGCTAAGCTGACTGCCTTCCATGAGTTACCCCCGCGCGAATCTCTCGGCCCTGGCCCTCCTGGCCGGCCTGATCCTGCTCGCTTCGGTGTTCGCGCGCCCTCCGGGCGCTGCGCAGGACAGCTCCCGGCCCGAGGTGGCGCGCGTCGCAGCGCCCCCGCCGCGCGGCGCCGGCGCGAGTGTTCCCGGCCCTGCCCTGCTCGACATCGAGGACCCGCGGCCGATGCAGGGCCTGCCGCCGGCGGATCTGCGCGTGCTCTACACCGCCACGGTCAACGGCTACCTCGAACCCTGCGGATGCGTCGCAGGCCGCATGGGGGGCATCGATCGGATCGCCGCCTACGTCGCCGATCAGCGCCGCCGGCACCCGGCGGTCCTGTACGTGGACGGGGGCGACCTGTTCCACGACGACCTGCACGCCGCCGGCCCCCTGGCGCTCCAGTTGCCGCTCAAGGCCGAGACCTTCTTCGCCGCCCTGGGCCAGCTCGGCATCGATGCCATGGCGGTGGGGGAGTTCGATCTGGTCCTGGGCGTCGACGCGCTGCTCGACCTGTCCCGCACCCACAGCGTCCCGCTGCTGTGCGGCAACCTGATCGACGCCTCGGGCAAGCGACCCTTCGAGTCCTACCGCATCGTCGAACGGGACGGGCTGCGCGTCGGGATCTTCGCGCTGCTGGCGGACCAGATCCAGCACACCGGGACCGAGGACAAGAAGCTGGTCAAGGTCGATACGCGCCCGCGGCTCGAGGAGCTCGGGCTGCGCACCGAGACGTACACCGAGGCCGCCGGGCGCATCCTGGCCGAGCTCGAACCCCAGGTCGATCGCCTGGTGCTGGTCTCGCACCTCGGCTTGGCTCGCAATCGCCGCTTGGCCGAGCTCTATCCGCAGCTCGACCTGATCCTCGGCGGCCACGTGGAGACGGCCACCAGCGAAACCACCTGGGTCAACGGCGTGCCGATCGCCCTGGTCTACAACCGCGGGGCGCGCGTGGGCCGCATCGACTTCTGGTGGCAGCGCGGCGGCGGCCAGCGGCCGGTGCCCCCGGCGGGGGATGTCTCGAGCCGCCTGCGCAACTCGATCGAGGCCGGCACGGTCCAGCGCGACCTCGAACGCCTCGCGGGTCGGTCCGCGGTGCTCGGCGAGCGCGAATACGACCGGCGCCGCAAGGCTTCCTTGGAGCTGCTGGCCCAGCTCCCCGCGGTGCTCGAGGCCAGCCCGCCGCTGCCCAAGGGCAGCCTGTTCGCCCACGCCCTGGTGCCCATGTTCGAGGGCATCGGGCGCGACGAAGCGGTGCTGACCGAGCTCGATCGCTACCACACATCCCTGCCCGAACTTTGGCCCCCGGCCTTGGAGACCCGCCAGAACACCCGCTTCGTGGCGCCTGAGAACTGCCAGAGCTGCCACCCATCCCAGTACGACTTCTGGAAGGGCATGCGCCATTCGCGGGCTTGGCACACGCTGGAGGTCACCTCGCAGCAGTACGACGCCGAGTGCATCGGCTGCCATTCGGTGGGCTTCGGCGAACCGGGGGGCTATCTGCGCCCCAACCAGGTGGCCGGCTTCGAAAACGTGCAATGCGCCTCCTGCCATGGCCCGGCTGAGCGCCACATCTCCCATCCGACCGGCTATCTCGACGCCCGCTTCCTGAAGCCCAGCGAGCGCTGCGGCCAGTGCCACGACAAGCACCACGATCCGCGCTTCGATCTGGCCAAGAAGTTGCCCCTGGTGACCTGCCCGCCCCTGCCCTCGCCCGGCCAGGGCACGGCCGAGTTGCTGGCCGCTTTGCAGCGCGCCGCCGACGCGGCCTCGACCGCCGGGGACTGGTCCCTGGCCACCCAAGCCCAGCGGCGGCGGGCCGATTTCGCCGCGGTGCTCGAGAGCGCCCGTCGCTGGCGCGAAGGGGAGCCTACCTCCCTGCGCGCGCGCCAATTCGAGGCCGAGGCGCTGATCGAACTCGGACAGCAAGGCGCAGCGCGTGAGGTGCTGGAGAAGCTGCTGCCGCGCACCCAGTCGGACCCTTTGGTCTGGTCGCTCTACGCCCGTGCGCTGCTCGCGTTGAATCCCGCCGAGGCCATGCCCGCCGCTCGGGAGGCCTACTCCCTGGCTCCGGACTTCCCGGAGAACGCCGTGCTGATGGCCCGGATCTGCGTGGCCCTCGGCCAGCGCTTGGACGCGCTCGACGTGCTCCGCGCGCACCTCGAGCGCTTGCCCGAGCATGCTCCGGTGATCCAGCCGGTGATCGACGAGATCGGCGGCTTGGCGAGCCCGCGCTGAAGGCCGGGATCGAGGGCCTCAGCGCACCGCACCCGGCGTGCTGCCGGCTGCGGAGTGCTTGGGCGGAGCCTCGTCAGGGGACGGGAGGGGCGGTGCGGTCAAGCCTTCCTCGGCGGCGCGCAGTCGCTCCGCCACCCAGCGGCGCCAGGCGGGCCAGCTGCGGTGGGTGCGCTCGTAGAGGTGCTCGAAGTCGTCCGCCAGCCGGGCGCTGCGGGTGCCGTTGAAGGTCTCCTCGGCCCAAGCTTCCGGGCCGAAGCGGCGCGCTGTGGCCACCAGCATGGCGTAAAGCAAGAGGGCCGACAGAGCTCCCGCCAGCAGCCCCGCCACGCGGTCGAGCAGCCCGAGCTTCAATCCGGCCAGGGCGCGCGCACCCAGCCGCCCGAGCTGCCCGAGCAGCAAGGCGGCGGCCACGAACAAAACCAGGAACGACAGCGCCTCGCAGGCCGTCGGCGGGAGGCCCGGCCAGAGGTCGATCAAGCGCCGCGCCAGGGCCGGTGTGAAGGCGCTGGCGATC
>JBIKLM010000215.1:0-7337 GCA_044359835.1 Planctomycetota bacterium | reverse complement strand
GGCCGCTCCGTGGCCAGCGAGCTGCGGACCGGCGCGCCCCTGCCGGCCGGCGCGGTGCACGGCCAATTGCGCTCGGTTTTCAGAGGCGATCTGCTCGAAGCGGTGCGCCTCGGCGATTGGCGGCTGCTGCGCGAGCAGCGCGGCGGGACGCTCACGCACTCGCTCTACGACCTGGCCAGCGACCCGGGCGAGATCGAGCCCAGGGACGAGCCCGCGCGCGCGGATCAGCTGCAGGCCTTGCTCGAAGAGCGCCGCGTGGGCAACGCCGATCTGGCCCGGCGCTGGCCCGTGGGCGAGGCGCGCTTCGCCGACGCCGCGGGGCGGGCCGAGCTGGAAGCCTTGGGATACACGCTCGAGCAGGAGCGCTGAAGCTCGCCCGCGCCGCGCCGGCCCCCGCCCGCTGGCGACAGCCGCCCCGCGGGCGCTCCGATCGCGGGCCGGGGCCGCGCCGCCTTTCGGAGCAACCCCCGCGGCCGGGCCTGCCGCTCGTCCGCCCCCTTCGCTTCCAGCGGCCCGGTCCTGCGCCGGCGGCCCGCCGCTGGGCTGGGTGGGCGGAAGGCCGGGTGCGATCGGCGTCCCGCGGGCGGAGCCGGGATCGAACTCGGACCGAAAGCGCCTAAGCTCCAGCGTCCCGCCGACCCTCCGACCCGCCATGCAGCCCCAAGATCCCACGCCCCTTCCGCTGCCCTCGGACGCGAGCCTCGACCGCCGGCGCCTGCTGCTCTCCGCGGCCGGCCTCTCCGCCGCCGCCCTGGGGGGCTTGGCCCTGCCCGCCAGCGCCTGCGCCCGCCCGCGCGCCTCCGGCGCCGCCCTGACCCAAGTCCGCGAAGTGCCCGAGGGCTTCACCCTGCCGGCGTTGCCCTACGGCTACGGCGAGCTCGAGCCCGTGATCGGCAAGCGCATCATGGAGCTGCACCACGGCGCCCACCACAAGACCTACGTCGACAAGCTCTGCGCGGCGATCGACAAGCACCCGGCCCTGTACACCAAGGCGCCCGCGGAGCTGCTCGCCGACCTGTCGCAGGTGCCCGAGGACATCCGTCAGGCCGTGCGCGACCACGGCGGCGGCCACGTCAACCACAGCGCCTTCTGGCGCTGGATGGCCCCGCCCGCGGAGGCCCCGCGCCTGCCGGGCGGCGAGCTGGCGGCGGCGATCGCCTCGACCTTCGGCGACCTGGCGCGCTTTCAGGAGGCCTTCAACGCCGCCGGCAGCGCGCGCTTCGGCTCCGGCTGGGTCTGGCTGGTCTGGACCAGCGCGGGGCGCCTCGAAGTGCGCTCGACGCCGAATCAGGATTCGCCGATCTCCGAGGGCCAGGTGCCGCTGCTCGGCAACGACGTCTGGGAACACGCCTACTACCTGAGCTACGAGAATCGCCGGGGCGATTACCTCAAGGCCTGGTGGCGGCTGGTCGACTGGGCGCCGGTCGAAGCGAGCTTCCTGGCCGCCAAAGCGCGCCAAGGCTGAGGCTCGCGAAGCAAGCGGGGCGGAAATCGTCCGCGGGCGCGCTCGGGGCGGGTCACCCGCCTGTCAGCGTGCCTGCGGGCGACCTCCGGCGGCCCGCAGGCCCGCGGCGCGGCGATGGCGGGCTTCGAATTCGAGCGGGGCCTCGAGCGGGCCGGACGGAGTCCCGCGGCCCGCGGCCCGCGGCCCGCGGCCCGCGGCCAACGGCCGCGCCGCGCGCCATCACCGCGGCGGCGGCTGACCCGCGGTCAGTCGGAACTCGGCCCGGGCCGCGCTGCGCCCGTTGATCAGCACTTCGAGCGCCTGTGGGCCCGGGTACAGCCGGCGCGTGGTCACCGGCCGGAAGGACAGGCGTTTTTCGAGCACCCGGGTGCTGTTCGGGGCCAGTTCGAGCTTCCAGCCTTTGAAAACCTTGGGCGCCAGCCGGCCGTCGGACTTGCGCAGCAGCAGCCGCAGATCGATGCGCAGCGGCTGCGCGCGCGTGGCGCTCGAGGTCAGCGTGAGCTCGAGCGCCAGGCTGCCGCCGATCGGGAGGCGTTTGGCGCTGAGGTGCAGGCTGGCGCTGCCGCGGAGGGCGCGGCCGCTGCCGAAGGCCGCCAGCAGCCGCGGGTTGCCGGCCTTGATCAGCGTGCGGCTGGCGTGCTCCAGCAGCCGGCGGCGCTCCGGGCCCGCGCCGGGCAGGTGCTCTTCGACCCAGGCCGCCACCCGCCCCGGATGGTCCTTGGCGATGTCGTTCAGGTGGTTGGCGACGCTGCGCCGCACATAGGCGCTGGGATCGTCCTGCAGGGCGCGCAGGATCGGTTCCGTGGGGCCGGGGTCCTTGACCAGCGCCGAGAGGCGCAGCCCCCAGGGCAGCCGCGGTCGGCTGCCTTCGCTGCACAGGCGCCGCACGTGGAAGGAGGGGTCCCGGCACCAGGCGTAGAGGCGCTCGAAGGTCTGCTCCGGGTGCCGGACCAGGAACGGCCGGATGGCGAATTCCGCCGAAAAGCGCTGCGTCAGCGCGCGCAGGCACTCGAGCGCGCGCGCCGGCTGCTCGAGGCCCCGGCGCGCCACGAATTCGCCCAGGGGCCATACGATCCAGCCCGCCAGGCCGGCCTCGCCGCAGGCGATCTGACCTACGTCTTCGCCCGGGTGGGGCGGCGCCAAGGCCGCCTCGATCGCCTGCGCCGCGGCCTCGAAATCCGCCGGCAGCGACTCCTCCAAGGCGTCCGCGATCTGCATCGCGCGGGCCTTCATCTCGAGCCCGTCGAGGCCGTCCAAGGCGCGCGCGAGGAAGCGCCGGCGCCGGAAGTGCTGGCTGGCCGCGCCGAGGTGCTCAGCGGTCCGCTCGACCAGGGCGGGATGCAGCAGGTTCTTGAACGGCTCGGCCATCGGAGCTTGGGCGGCGCGGGCCAGGGGCGGGCGACCGCGTTCGGGAGGGCGGGCCCCCGATGCTGCGGCGGCCGGGCTTCGGAATCAATCGGCCCGCGCGCATCCGGCCGCGCCCGCGCTGCCCCGCAGCCAAGCCAGGGTGCGGGCCGTGGCCTCTGCCATGTCGGT
The DNA here is from genome assembly GCA_044359835.1 of Planctomycetota bacterium. Classification (GTDB taxonomy): domain Bacteria; phylum Planctomycetota; class UBA1135; order UBA1135; genus JBIKLM01. Next base: position 4,336 of record JBIKLM010000215.1, on the reverse strand, counting down.
AGTTTCGATGTAGCGGAGGTCGCGCTCGGCGGGGCCGAGGTCGTAGGTGTGGGTCAGGGCCAGTTGCTGCGCGAGGAAGCGGCTCATCGGCGGCTCGCCCGAAAGCGGCAGCAGCTTCCAGGCCGCCTCGCAGGCGGCCCCCAGGGCATAGGCCAAGGGCATCGGGACCCGGCGGCGCACCGGCGGTAGGCCCAGGGCGGCGAGCAGGGCGCCGATCCAGTCCCACAGCCGCACGGGCTCTGCCTGGTTGACGAAATAGGCGCGGCCAGCACAGGGGGCTCCGGGGGCCAGGGCGCGCGCGGCGCACAGGTGGGCCCTGGCCGCGTTGTCCACGTAGGTCAGGCTGACCTCGTTGTGGCCGTCGCCGACCTGCACCAAGCGCCCGGCGCGGGCCCGGGCGATCAGGCGCGGCAGCAGGTTCGGATCGCCGGGCCCGAAGATCAGGTGCGGGCGCAGCGCCACGCTGGCCAGCTGCGGCGAATCGGCGGCCAGCACGGCGCGCTCGGCCTCGGCCTTGGTGGCCGGGTAATGGGCCAGGTGCTGCCGGGGATAGGGCAGGGCCGCGTCGGCCTGCCGGTGGTCGCGGCCATCGAAGACCACGCTCGGGCTGGAGGTGTAGACGAAGCGCGGCAGGCCGACCGCTCGCGCCGCCGCGAGCAGCGCCAAGGTGCCGTCCACGTTGACCCGCCGATAGGCGCTGCGCGGGCCGAAGATCCCCGGGCGTGCGGCCACATGGAACAGCGTGTCGTGGCCTTCGAGCAGCCGGGGGAGGCCGCGCGGGTCCTCGAGGTCGAGGGTCGCGCTGCGCACGCCCAGGGCCTCGAGCTCGGGATAGCGCCCGCGGCTCGCGGAGGTCACCTGGATGCCTTCGGCCACGAGCAGGCGCACCAGGGCCTGCCCCAGGAAACCTCCGCCGCCGGTCACCAGGGCGCGCGCGACGTTGCTGCTCACGTTGCTGCTCACGTTGCGCCTCCGGCCGGGGGCCGCTGCGGGGCCGGGACGTCCGGGCCGCCGGCGCGAAGGCCGCGCTGCGGGCCGTTCAGCGGGTCTGCGGGCGCGGCGCGGGCCCCAGCGGCGGACGCATCCTTGGAGGCATCGCTGGAGGCGTCGTTGGAGGCGTCGTTGGAGGCGTCGTTGGGCACGCTGGCGGGCGCGGCCCCGGCGCGCGCTGCGGGCTCGCGCTCCGCCGGGGGCGCAGGCAGCGGGCGGCGGCCCCGGGCGATCTCCGCGGCGGCCCAGCGGGCGAGCGCCGCGCGGTCGATTTTGGCGTTGTGGCGCACGTCGACCGGGAAGGCCCGGTGGAAGAGCACGCCGGCGATCTGCTCAGAGAGCGGCGAGCGCCGGCGAGCCTCGCGGAACAGGTCGGCGACCAGGGCCTGGCGGGCCCGGCGGCCGGCGCGCCGGCCCTGCTCGAGGATCAGGGTGGGGCGCTGTGCGCCCGGCGCGCCCAGGCCCACCACGGCGACGCGCCCCACGCGCGGATCGCCCAGGAACAGGTTCTCGAACTCGACGCAGCCGAACAGGCCCGCGGCGGTTTCGAGCCGGTGCGCGATGCGCCCCAGGAACCACAGCTCGCCGGCCGCGTCCCTGCGCACCAGATCGCCCATGCGATGCCAAAGGCGGCCGCTGCGATCCCAGAGCTTGGCGGCCGCGGTCGCCTGCGGATCGCCGATGTACAGCGGCGTCACCGTGGGGCCGGTCACGATCAGCTCGCCGCGCTCGCCGGCGGGCAGCTCGCGGGCTTGTTCCAGGCGTTCGAGCGGGCCGCTGGCGAGGGCGATCACCCGTGCTTCGACGCGCGGCGCCGGCCGGCCGATGCAATTGCCCTCGCCGGAGCGGTTGCGCCGGGCGCGCTCCGGATCGAGCAGCTCCGTGCCCGAGACGCTCGAAACCGGCAGGCATTCCGTGGCCCCGTAGGGCGTGTGCACCTCGCCGCCCGGCGCCAGGGCCGCGCGCAGGCGCTCGATCAGTTCGAGCGGCACCGGCGCGCCGGCGACCAGCACGCGCCGCAGGGGCGCCAAGCTCTGGCCGCGCCCTTCGAGGTCCGGCAGCACCCGCTGCCAGATGGCCGGAGAGCCGAAGGCCAGGCTGGCGCCGCTGGCTTCGATCGCGAAGCGGATGTCCGCCGGCCGGCAGCGCGCCGGCCGCGAGGGATCGAGCTCGGGGAACACGCTGGTGCCGCCCAGGGCCGTGTCGAACAGCGCGAACAGCGGGAAACAGCACAGGTCGACCTCGCCCGGCCCGAGTCCGTAGAGGGTCTGCAGCTGTTCGACCTGGGCCCACAGCACCTGGTGGGTGGCCAGCACGCCCTTGGCGGGGCCGGTGCTGCCCGAGGTGAACAGCACGGCGGCCGGATCCTCTGGCGAGCGCGCCTCGATGGCCAGGCGCTCGGCCGAGTCCGCGCACAAGCGGCGCCAGGGGACGGCACCCGGGAAGAAGCCCTGCATGCAGATCTTCAGCCGCACGCTCTCGAAAGCGCGCGGGAACAGGCGCGCGGCCAAGAGCGCGCGCCGCACCCCGATCAGGGCCGACGGCGCCGAGCGCTCGACCGCCCGCAGCAGCCCCGCGCGGCCCATGCCCGGATCGATCAACACCGGCACGGCCCCGATCGCCAGCAGGGCGTAGGTCAGGGCGATCAGCGCGGGCCCGGGGCGCACGAACAGGCTGACGCGCTGTCCGGCGCCGACCCCGCGGGCGCGCAGCCCGGCCGCGGCCCCGGCCGCGAGCGCGAGCAGCTCGCCGTAGGGGGTGGTCTCGAGCCGCCGGCCGCGGGCCACGACCACCGCCGCCCGCTCAGGATGCGCCGCGGCGTGGGCCGCGAACAGGGCCGCCACGTGCCCCGCGGGCCCGGGCGGCGCAGCGCCCATGGGCGCAGGCCCGCTGCACGGGGTCGGGGCTGTTTCCAAGGCGATCTGCTGCGCCGCGGGAATTCGTTCCCCGGCGCTCAACCGCGCGCCGAGCGCTCGAAGAAGCGCAGCAGGGCCTGATTGACGGCCGCGGGGTCGTCTTCCATCACCAGATGCCCCGCGCGCGGCAGGGTCAGGTAGTCCGCGTCCGGCCAGCGCCGCCGCCATTCGGCCAGGATCTCGCCGTGGAAGATCGGATCGCGCTCGCCCCACACCAACAGCCGCGGCAGGCGCGCCAGGCTCGCCAGGGCTTCGCCGGTGGCGGCCAGTTCGGCGTAGGAGGGGTGCCCCGGCTCCATGGGGATGTCCTGCACGAAGGCCAGCACCTGCTCGCGATCGGCGGGGCGTGCGTAGGGCTCGAGATAGCCGCGGCGCTCGACCAACGAGAGCGGCCCGCGCTGGGTCAGCCCGATGCGCAGGGCGCCGCGGTTGAACAGGCCCAGCCCGCGCACCAGTGCGGGGCCGAACACGCTGCTGCGCGCCAGGCTCAGCCGGGGCGGCAGCTTGGGGAAGGGGAACGCGGCGGTGTTGAACAGCGCCAGGGCGCGCACGGCTTCGGGGTGGCGGCGCGCGAAGCCCAGCCCGATCGGACCGCCCCAATCGTGCAGGCCCAGGGCGAGGCGCTCGATGCCGAGCTCGCTCACCAGGAATTCGACCGCGGCCACGTGCTCGGCGAGGCGCCGGGTGCGCCCCGGGAGGCGCTCGGAAAAGCCCATGCCCGGCAGGTCCAGGGCGATCACGCGGAAGCGCTCGCGCAGGGCCTCGATCTGTTTGCGCCACAGGAACGACCAGGTCGGGTTGCCATGCAGCAGCAGCAGCGCCGGCGCCTGGCTGTTGCCTTCGTCCAGGAAGTGCAACCACTGGCCGTCCCAGCGCACGTAGTGCGGGGTGAAGCGGTACTCGGGATCCAGCCGGGTCCAGATGCGTCGGCGGTTGTCGGCCAGCTCCGCCGGCGGGCGCTCGGCGTCGCGCTGGCGCGACTTGCCGCCCGCGTTCTTGGTCGCCGCGGGGCGCGCGGTGAAGGTCGGGGCCGGGGTGTCCGGACTCTCGGGTTGGCTCATGGGCAGGGGGGCTCGGGGGGAGCCGGCGCCTGGCTGTGGGGGGGGCACCAGGGAGCCAGCTCGAAGGGGACCCTCAACGCGCAGCCCAGCCACAATCCGCCGAGGCGCTGCAGGCGGGTCAGGGCCAAGCGCCCGTCGAAGGACCAGCGCTGCAGCCCGTCGGAAAGGTCGACGGGCCCATGGATCTTAGCGAGCAGCGCCAGACCCTCCCCGGAGAGCTTGGCCAGCGCTTCGACCCGCAGCCAGCGCTCGAGGGGCGCCTCGTGGGTCCCCGGCGCCAGGCGCGCCAGCCGCTCGGCCAGGGCTGGCGAGACCGGACGGTGCGCGAGCTCCAGGTCGAGCCCCGGGGGCCCCAGCGGCCCGAGGGGC
>JBIKLM010000214.1:0-7353 GCA_044359835.1 Planctomycetota bacterium | reverse complement strand
ACCACAGCTCTGCGGCGGAGGCCAAGGCATGAGGGAGTTCGCCGCCCTGTTCTTCGCCCTCGACGGCCAAAGCCGCAGCAGCGACAAGCTGGCGGCGCTCGAGCGCTACTTCCAAAGCGCGCCGCCCGCCGACGCCGCCTGGGCCCTGTGCCTGTTGTCCGGCGGGCGCGGACGCCGCCCTCTGTCCGGCGCCGATCTGCGCCGCCTGGCGGCCGCCGAGAGCGGACTCGCCCTGTGGCTGGTGGAGGAGTGCTACGACACGGTCGGCGATCTGGCCGAAACCCTGGCGCTGCTGCTGCCTGATCCGCAGGCCGGCCTCGAAGGCTCGTTGGCCGAGCTGATCGCCGCGCGGCTCGAGCCCCTCAGCCATCTGCCCCGCGCCGAGCGCGAGGCCCTGCTGCTCGACACCTGGCGCCGGCTCGACACCCGCGAGCGGCTGGTGTTCAACAAGCTCCTGACCGGGGCCTTCCGGGTCGGCGTCAGCGCAGGGCTGCTGCGCCAGGCCCTGGCGCGCCTCGCCGACCTGGAGCCGGCCCTGATCGCCCAGCGCCTGGCGGGCGGATTCGAGCCCACGGCCGCCGCTTTCGAGGCCCTGCTGGCGCCCGCCGGCGAGCGCGATCCCGCCCGCCCCTATCCGTTGCTGCTGGCCCATCCGCTCGCCGGGGACCCCGCGGAGCTCGGCCCGGCCGAGGACTTCGCCGCGGAATGGAAGTGGGACGGGGCGCGGGCGCAATTGCTGCGGCGCGGCCCGGAGCCCGCCCTGTGGAGCCGCGGCGAAGAGCTGCTCTCGCCCGGCTTTCCCGAAGTCCTGGCGGCGGCCATGGCCCTGCCGCTCGGCACGGTGCTGGACGGCGAGCTGCTGATTTGGAGCGGTGCGCGGCCGCTGCCCTTCGCGCGCCTCCAGGAGCGGCTCCTGCGCCGGCGCCCGAGCCGCGGATTGCTCGAGCGCTCGCCGGCGGTGCTGCTGGCCTACGACCTGCTCGAAGCGGACGGCCGGGATCTCCGCGGCGAGCCCTTCCACGCGCGCCGCGCCGCCCTCGAGGCCCTGGCCGAGCGCTTCCCACCGCACGGCGCCCTGCGACTGGCGCCGCTCCTGCCGCCAGGGGATTGGGCCGAGCGCGCGCGCCTGCGGGCCGCCGCGCGCGCGGCGGGCGCCGAGGGCTTGATGCTGAAGCGCCGCGCCAGCCCCTACGGCGTGGGGCGTGTGCGCGGCGACTGGTTCAAGTGGAAACTCGCGCCCTACACGGCCGACCTGGTCCTGGTGGCGGCCCAGAAGGGCCACGGGCGCCGCGCCGACCTCTACAGCGATTACACCCTGGCGGTCTGGCGCGGCGGCGAGCTGTGCACCCTGACCAAGGCCTATTCGGGCTTGACCGAAGCGGAGCTGGGTGAGATCGACCGCTTCGTGCGCCGCCATACGACCGGGCGCTTCGGTCCGGTTCGAACGGTCGAGCCGGCGCTGGTGTTCGAGGTGGCCTTCGAGGGGCTGCAGCGGAGCCGCCGCCACAAGGCCGGGCTGGCGCTGCGTTTCCCACGCCTCGAGCGCTGGCGGCGCGACAAGGGCCCCGCGGACGCCGAGCGCCTCGAAACCCTCGAGGCCCTGCTCGCCGGGGAGGCCAGCCCGTGAGCCTCGCACCCCTGCGCAGGGACACGGACCCAGGCGCGGCGCTCCCGGACGACGCAGCACCGCCGCGCGCCCTGCTGGCCTGGTTCGAGCGCCGCGGCAGCGAGCCCGCCGAGTTCCAGCTCGAGGCCTGGCGCTGCCTGCGCGCCGGCATCGACGCCCTGGTGCACGCACCGACCGGTTCCGGCAAGAGCCTGGCCGGGCTGTTCGGCGCGGTCTGGCGCGGGCTCGAGGCGGCCCCGGGCGCGGCCGGGCTGCGGCTCCTGTGGCTGACGCCGGTGCGCGCCTTGGCCCAGGACCTGGCCAAGAACCTGGGCCAGGCCCTGGCGGAGGTCCTGCCGGCCTGGCGCGTCGAAGCGCGCACCGGGGACACGCCCTCGGGCCGCAAGCAGCGCCAGCTCGAGCGGCCGCCCGAGGTGCTCGTGACGACCCCGGAGTCCCTGGCGCTGCTCTTGACGCGGCCCGGATTCGCGGGCGAGCTGGCCGGGCTCGAGGCCGTGGTCGTCGACGAATGGCACGAGCTGCTGGGCAGCAAGCGCGGCGTCTTGGCGGAGCTCGGCTTGGCGCGCCTGCGCCAGAGCTTCCCCGGGCTGGTGACCTTGGGCCTGTCGGCCACGCTCGGCAATCTGGAGCAGGCCGCGCAGGCCCTGGTCGGTCCGCGGCGCCGGGCGCGCCTGATCGCGCCGCGCACGCAGAAGGCCATCGAGATCGAGACCCTGCTGCCCCAAGACGAACAGCGCCTGCCCTGGGGCGGCCACATGGGCTTGCCGCTGCTGCCGGACCTGCTCACGCGGCTCGATCCCTTGCCCGCCGGCCAGAGCGCGCTGCTGTTCACCAACACCCGCGCCCAGGCGGAGCGCTGGTACCAGGCCCTGCTCGGGGCGCGCCCCGATTGGGCCGGGGCCCTCGGGCTGCACCACGGCTCCCTGGACGCCGACCTGCGGCGTTTCGTCGAGAGCGAACTGGCGGCCGGCCGCCTCAAGGCCTGCGTGGCCACCTCGAGCCTGGACCTGGGGGTCGATTTCTCCGCCGTGTCCCTGGTGGTGCAGATCGGCAGCCCCAAGGGCGTCGCGCGCCTTTCCCAGCGGGCCGGGCGATCGGGACACGCCCCGGGCCGCGCCAGCCGCGTGCTGTGCGTGCCGACCCAGGCCCTCGAGGTGCTCGAGTTCTCGGCCGCCCGCGCCGCCCTGGCCGCCGGCCGGCTGGAATCGAAAGCGCCCCTGGGCGGCCAGCGCCAGCGGCCCCTGGACGTGCTCTGCCAGCACGTGGTTTCCCTGGCCTGCGCGGGCCCGCTGGCGCCCGCCGAGCTGCTGGACGAGCTGCGCGGGACCCACGCCTTCGCGGAGCTCAGCGAAGCGGAATGGCGCTTCGTGCTCGATTTCGTGCGTTTCGGGGGGGAAACCCTGCGGGCCTACGAGCGCTTCGCGCGGCTGGTCGAACTGCCGGACGGCCGGCTGGCGATCCGCAGCCAGAGCCTGGCGCGCCGCCACCGCCTGGCGATCGGCACGATCGTCTCGGACCAGGCCGTGGCGCTGCGCTTCCAGAACGGGCGCCGGCTGGGCACGATCGAAGAGGGCTTCGTGGCGCGGCTCAAGCCCGGCGACCGCTTCCGCTTCGCGGGACAGCACGTGGAGCTGCTGCGGCTCCAGGGCCTCGAAGCGACCGTGCGTTTGGTGCCGGGCGCCAGCGGCGACGGGGATCCGCCGCGCTGGATGGGCGGGCGCATGCCGCTCTCGAGCGAGCTGGCCGACGGCCTGCGCGCCGAGCTGGCCAAGCACCTCGCCGGGCGCCCGGACAGCCCCGAACTCGAGTTCATGTCCGAGACCCTGGCCGAACAGCAGCGCCTCTCGCGCGTGCCCGCACCGGACGAGCTGCTGATCGAACTCAGCCAAACCCACGAAGGCCAGCACCTGTTCGTCTACCCCTTCGCCGGCCGCTCGTGCCATGAGGGCCTGGCGGCGCTGATGGCCTTCCGCCTGACGCGGCGCGCGCCCTGTTCGGTAGCCGCCTACGTGAACGACATCGGGCTGCACCTCCTGACCCGCGAGCCCCTGGACCTGTCCGGCGAACTCCTGGGCGAGCTGCTCTCCCCGCGCGACCTGCTCGCGGACCTGCTGGGCTGCCTCAACGGCTCCGAGCTCGCGCGCCGCCGCTTCCGCGAGGTGGCCCGCGTGGCGGGCTTGGTTTTCCAGGGTTTCCCGGGCGAGCGGCGCGCGGCCAAGGACCTGCAGCTGTCGAGCGGCCTGTTGTTCGACACCCTCTCGCGCTACGAGCCCGACCATCTGCTGCTGGCCCAGGCGCGCCGCGAGGTGCTCGAGGAACAGCTCGAATTCGAGCGCCTTTCCGCAACCCTCGAGCGTCTGGCCGGCCAGCGCTGGTGCCTGCAGGAGACCGCGATGCTGTCGCCCTTCGGATTCGCCCTGTGGGCCGAGGCGATCCGCGAGCGCCTGTCGAGCGAGAGCTTCGAGCAGCGCCTGGCAGCCATGGCCGCCGAGCTCGAACGGGCCCGCGGACGCCGGCCGATGGGCCGCCATCGGCCGCCGCATCCGGCGTCGGCGGATGCGCGCTCCGCGTCCCGGCCCCGCCGCAACCCGCGCGGAACCCCGGCATGAGTTCCAGCGCACCCGCCGCGCAGCCCCTCGAGCTCGAATGGGCCGGTCTGCGCCTGCTGCTGTTCGGCGAGCGGGCCCTGGCCGTGCCGGAGCTGGGCCTGCTGATCGCCAGCGACGCGCATTTCGGCAAGGACCAGAGCCTGCGCGCGGCCGGGCTGGCCGTGCCGCCGGGGGCCCTGGCCCGCGACCTGGCGCGCCTCGATGGCCTGCTGGCCGCTTGCCAGCCCCGCAGCATGGTTTGGCTCGGCGACCTGATCCACTCCGAGACCAGCCTGGCGCCCGAGAACGAAGCCGAGCTCGCGGCCTGGTTCGCCGCTCACCGGGACCTCGAGATCGTGCTGGTGCGCGGCAACCACGATCGCCGCGCCGGCGATCCCCCGGACGCCTGGGGCCTCGACTGCCGCGATGGGCCCCTGCGGATCGGTGCGCTCGAGCTCTGCCACTACCCGCCCGACCAGCGCGCGGATCGAAGCCCGCCGCAGCCGGGCGAGCCAGCGCGCCTCTGGCTGGCTGGGCACCTGCACCCGGGGGTCGACCTGCGCGGCCGTTCCGGCGCCCGCGTACGGGCCCCCTGCTTCCGCCTCCTGCCCCGGAGCCCCCGGCGCCCCGCAGGACTGGTGCTTCCAGCCTTCGGATCCTTGACCGGCATCCATCCGACGCCGCCGGATCCCGGGGAGCGGCGCTTCCTGTGCTCCGCGGAAGGGGTCTTCCCCTGGCCGCCCGGCTGAGCGGTTCGCGGGCCGTCACCTGGAACCCTGGCAGAACCGCCAAGCCAGGCTGTCCACGGCCTCCTCGGCCGCCGTGCCAGGCGACGAGGCCGACCGCTACTCTCTGGGCCATGGCCGCTTCCCTCCGCCCGATCGCCGCGCTGGTCCTGCTGGCCGCCTGCTCCCGCCCGGCGAGTTCCCCGGTCGTCGAGACCAGCGACGACGCGCAGGCCTGCATCCGGCAGCTGCTCGAGATCAACCGCGGCCTGCTCGAATACACCCGACGCTACGGGCACCCGCCGAAGGGCTCGGGCACGCGTTTCCTGGCCGCCCTGATCGAAGGCGGCGTGTGGCCCAACGACGCGCAGCACGCCCGGCTGCTGACCTGTCCCGGGGTTGCGCCGCAGTCTCTGGGCCTCGATCCGGCCAATCCAGCCGCCTGGTACCGGGACCTGAGCCAGCTGGACGGCGCCCACAGCGCCTACGCCGCCCGGGACAATCAGAATTTTCCCTTGGAGAGCTACCCGCAATCCAGCTCCCAGCCGGTGGTAGCCTGCGACAACCACGCGGGCATGAACCACCCGGGGGTCACCAACGTGCTGTATGCGGACGGGCGGGTGGTTTCCTACGAAATCGAGCTCGAGATCCAGAGCGGGCACCTGCCCCCGGGCTCGACCCGCGTGCCGATCGGCCCAGAGGCCCCCGAGAGCCTGGCGGAGCTGCGCCGCTTGAGCCTGGATTGAGCTCGGGCCCGCGCTTGGCGGAGCTCGGACCGCGGGGCTCGAGATCCGGGACCACGCAGGGCACCGCCGCAGGGCCCTGAAACGACGGGCGGCGTCGATCCAGGGCCCTTGCGGGGTGCGGGCCCGGGCGAGCGGGTCGACCCGGGCGTGGGTTCAGGCGGCCCGGGCGGCGCCCGGGTCCAGCGGCTCCCGCGGGCTCACTGGGGATTCAGCGAGATCACGTGGTAACTGTTCATCACGCGCCCGATCGCCGGCAGCATCAGCGGGGTGCCCGCCGGGCGGCGCCAGTTGCTGACCATGTCGAGGAAATTGACCACGCTGACCGCCGGAGTGCTGCCGCTCTGGATCGTGGCGGTGAAGCCGCCGCGGGTCTCGGCCCCGTAGAAGATCTCGAAGGCCTGGAAGCCCGTCGTGCCCAGCTGGCAGCCGTCGCGATAGACGAACAGACCCTCGTTGGCGCGCACGCGCTCGGGGCCGGGGTACTCGTTGTTGGTGGTCCAGGCGCCGATCGAGCTGGAGATCATCTCGAACCACGGGACCGTGCCGAACAGGTTGACGCTCTGGTAGCTGGAGGCGCAGTTGGCAGCCCCGTTGATCTGCACGGCTGCGGACTGGATCGGCCCCAGGCTGGGCGGATTGAGGCAACCGAACACCAGCGGCAGGTAGGTGCCCTGGGTGGTGTTCTGCTCGGCGTTGCAGGCCGCCGGCGTGCCGGGCAGGTTGATGTCGCCCACGGCGCGCAGGGAATCGAAGGGCAGGGCGCCGGGCGGGATCAGGAAGTCCACCGGCACGAAGGGGTTGATCGGATTGTCCGGGCCGACCAGGGCGTGGCTGCCGATCGGGTTGGCGCCGCCCAGGTTGCCCGAGATGCCGGGGAAGTTGATCAGCCAATCGCTGGCGTGGTACAGCACGACCACGTTCTTGAAGCTGCCGAAGGTGCAGTCGAGCACGTAGTCCACGTAGCCGTAGTAGAAGACCGCCGGGTTGATCGCCAGGTCGCCGGGGATCAGCGTCGGCGGGGGCGGGGGCGACCCGGCCACCTGGGAGAGGTCGAACTTGGCCAGGAAGCGCCAGACCTGGAAGGTCGTGCCGCTGATCGTGCCGCTCGGGTCGACCGTGTTGCCCTGCTCGCGCCAGGTGCGCGAATAATCGAGCACGCCGTTCCCGAACAGCTGGGTGTTGCCGGCGCAGTCACCGACCTTGATCGAAACCGTCCACTGCCCGCAGACCGGGCTGGGCAGGGGTGCCGACGTGCTCAGCTGGATGCAGTCCTGGCCGGCCAGGGCGCAGCTGTTCCAGAGCACCGACTGGGCCTGCATGCTGATCGGGCCGAGCAGCGGGACGTTGAGGGGCGTGTTGGTGCAGCACGGACCGGTCAGCAGGTCGGGGCCGAAGCACAGGCCCTGGGCCTTCACGCCGGCTTCGAGGGCCAGGAGGCCCGCCAACGGCAGCAGGAGGGAGCGCATGGGAAGGAGTGGGTCAGAGGCCGGGGAAGTCGCAGGCGGAACGGCATGTCCCGCCACACCCCCCAGTGTCGAGCACCCCCCCCGCGCACGGGGAAACTTTGTCAAGAAACGGTAAACCTCGGCGCCCCGACACTTTGCGCCCCGAAAGCCCCCCCGAGCCCCCGACAAACGGCCCCGGTCGGGCCGGACGGCCTCTTTTCG
>JBIKLM010000213.1:0-7356 GCA_044359835.1 Planctomycetota bacterium | reverse complement strand
GGCCGCGTCCAGCCTCGCCGCGGCGGCGGCGGCGCCGCTGGCCGCCGCCCAGCGCGCGCAGCCCGCCGCGGCCGCCTCCAAGCCTGGCCAGGAGCTGTGGCCCGGGCGCAAGGACGTGGTCGAGCTGGTGCTGCCGTCGGGCGCGCGGCGCCTCGAGGGGCGGCTCTTGTGCGCCACCGATCCCGCGCTGCTGTGGTTCGAGACCGACAAGGGCATCCAGCGCATCGAGCGCGACGGCCTGCGCTCCCTGGCGATCGACAGCCGGCGCACGCGTTTGGCCGACTGGATGGCTCTGCGCCGGCCCGGCCTCAGCGCGGAGCAGGCCTTCGATCTGGTGGCCGCCGCGGAGCTGCGCGGCCTGTCCGCCATGGCGCGCCTGCAGGCCATGGCGGTGCTCCGCATCGACCCGGAGCACGCCGGAGCCCATCGCTTCCTGGGCCACGGGCAGGAGCGGCGCTCCGGCCGCTTCCTGTGGCCGCTGCGCAAGGGGCCGCCGTTGCCCACCGCGGCGTTCCTCGAATGGACGCAGCAGAACTGGGAGCAGCGCCTGGTGCTCGCTTCGGAGCATTTCCTGCTCGAAACCGACTGCGGCCTGGGCTTGGCGCTCGACACGCTGTTCGATCTCGAGGCCCTGTATCTGTTCTGGATGCAAGGGCTGGGCAGCGAATTGTGGGCTTTCGAGGACGTGCACCAGCCGGAGCGCCGGCGCATGGCCTGGCGCATCTTCCGCGACCGCTTCGATCCGGCCTACGGGCTCGTGCTGGGCCCCGACCGGCCCGCGGAGTACGACCCCACCCAGGCCACCGAGGTGCAGTTCGTGTCCCACACGGGCTGGCAGCTCGGCAGCTCGAACCTGGTGCACACCTACCTGCCGCTGTCCGCGGAGCGCCCCGAGCGCCTGTTCGAGCTGGCTGCGGCCCAGCTCTTGACCTCGACTCTGCTGCTCGGCCATCCGGGGTCCGCCGACCCGCCGGAACCGGGCCAGGCCGGGCAGGTGCCGCGTTATGCCGCGACCCCGATGTGGGCCGAGGTCGGGCTGTCGGCCTACCTGGGCCGGCAGTTCGACGGGCCGCCGGGTTTCGCCGCCTACGCGCCTCTGCTGGCGCCGCTGACCCGCGCGGAGATCCAGCAGGCGCTCGCTCCGGCGGCGCCGATCTCGGGCTCGCCGCTCTCCCTGGCCCGCGCGGAGATCACCAACCTCTGCGGCCTGCCCTACGGATACTTCCAGCCCTCCGCGGACGGCATCGGCGATCGACTGTCGAGCCAGAGCGCCTGGCACCGCGCCAAGGCCAGCGCCTGGGGCGCGTTCCTGCTCGGGCAGTCGCCTTTGCCCGAGCGCGCCGAGCGGGGCGGGCGCGCGGCCCTCTGCGAATACCTGCGCCAGGCCCTGCGCGAAGGGCGCGGGCATTCGAGCGCCGCCTTGGACGCGGCCTTTGGCGGGCCGCGCGGCCAGGTGCGCATCGAGGAGCTCGAGCCCAAGCTGTTCGAATGGCTGGCGAGCCTGTGAGCGGCCCGGGAGCCGCGCCGGCCGGCGTGCGGGGCTGACCCCAGCGCACAGAGGAGGGGAGCCGAGGGCCCCACCGGGACTCGGCTCGGGGCCCGGGCCGTCTCCGTCCGCGGCTCCAGGAATCGCTGGAATCGCTGGAATCGCTGGGGCACGCGGCCCCTCGGCCGGCGCGGCTCGAGGCGCCCGGACCGGGCTGCTGCGGATCGGACGGGAAGTGCGCTGGACGGGACCCGCGAGGGGCCTCCCTGGAAGCGCCCGGACGGGATCGAGGAGCGCGTGCAGGGCTCGCCGTCGGCGCGGCGCACGGGAAGCCCCCGCGCTGCGGGCAGATCGGGAGCACGGCGGTCGGCGTGGGTTGCCGCCGCTCGGCACTACGGTCAAGCTGAGGCCCCGATGGAGCTCCCGCCCGAGTCGGCCTCGCCGCCCGCACCGTCGCCGGGGGTCTGGGTGCCGGAGCCGGCGAGCGCGGAGTTGCCCCGCCCCTCGCGGGCCAGACCCTGGATCGAAGCGGGGCTGGTGCTCGGCCTGCTGGCCGCGGCCGCGCTGATCTTCCAGCGCGAATTGGGGGCGGTGCGCTACGACGACGTGGCCAGGACGGTGCACGCGCTGCCCGGCTGGCGCCTGGCCCTGGCCCTGCTGGCGACCGCGGCCGCCTATTCGATCCTGCCGGTCTACGACCTGTTCGCGCTGCGGCACCTCGGGCTCTCGATCGGCAAACGCCGCACGCTGCTGACCGCCGCGATCGCCCTGGCGATCAGCCAGACCTTGGGTTTCGCCACGGTCACGGGCAGCTCGATCCGCTATCGCTTCTGGTCGGCCTGGGGGCTTTCGGGCGGACAGGTCGCGCGGGCCCTCGGTTTCGTCTGGCTGACCCACGGCATCGGCATGTTGCTGGTGCCCGGTGTGCTGGTCCTGTGCGTGCCCCAGGAGACCGCCGAGCTGCTGCACCTGCCGGAAGCGGCCGTGCGCGCCCTGGCCGCCTTGGCGGTGCTGCCGGTGCTGGTCTATCTGGCGCTGGTCCTGTGGCGGCCGGGTCTGCGCCTGACCGTCCTCGGCCGCGAGCTGGTCCTGCCTGGGCGCGCCATCGCCCTTGGTCAGGTCGGGCTGCCCTTCGCCGATTGGCTGTTCGCCTCGGCGGCCCTGTTCGTGCTGCTCGATCCCGCGAGCAGGCCGAGTTTCGGCGCTTTCGCGGCCGCCTTCACCCTGGCCCAGGTGCTGGGGCTCGTCTCGCACACGCCCGGCGGCTTGGGGGTCTTCGACGGCTCGATGCTGCTGCTGCTCAAGCCCTACGCGCCGACCGAGCAGATCCTGGCCACGCTGCTCGTCTTCCGCTGCGTCTATTACCTGCTGCCCTTCGCCCTCGGCGCGCTCGGCTTGGCCGGCCTCGAACTCTGGTCGCGTCAGAGCCAGGTGGCGCGGGCGCGCGATCGGTTCTCCGGCCTGCGCGCGGCCTTCGCCCCGCCGACCCTTGCGGTGGCGACCTTCGTATGCGGCTTGGCCTTGTTGTTTTCGGGCGCAACCCCGGCCGATCCGGCGCGCCTGGCGCGTCTGCATTCCGCCCTGCCCCTGTGGGCCCTCGAGGCCGCCCACCTGGCCGGTGCCCTGATCGGCACCCTGCTGGTGGCCCTGTCCTTCGGCCTGCGCCACCGCCTGGCGCTGGCCTGGCGGGCGGCCGTGCCCCTGCTGGCCCTGGGCGCCGCGGTGTCGCTGCTCAAGGGCCTCGACTATGGCGAAGCCTGCCTGTTGGCGCTGGTGCTCGTGCTGGCCTCCGCATCCGGCCAGCACTTCCGGCGCCGCTCGCGCCTGTTCAGCGAGCCGGCCGAGCTCGAATGGAGCCTGGCGGCCTGGCTGGCGTCCGTCGGCACCCTGTGGCTCGGGCTGTTCCGCTATCAGCACCTCGAGTACTCGCACGACCTGTGGGGTCGCTTCGACCTGGCCGGCGACCCCTCCCGGGCCCTGCGGGCGAGCGCCGCCAGCTTGGGCCTTTTGGCCGCGATCGGCCTGCTGCGCCTCGCACGGCGCCCGCGGGCTGCCCTCGAGCGACCCGCGGAGCCCGCGCTGCGCAAGGCCGAGGCCCTGGCGCTGGCCAACGGCCAGCGCCTCGATCCGCGCGCGAGCCGGGGCGACGCGGTGCTGTGGTTCAGCAGCGGCGGCCGAGCGGCGCTCGTGTTCCTGGTGCTCGGCCGCACCTGGCTGGCCCTGGGAGAGCCGATCGGCGAGGCCGCCGAGAGCGAAGAGCTGGCCTGGCGTTTCGAGCTGGAGGCCCGCCGCCGCGGGGCGCGGGCGGCCTTCCTGGGCATCGATGCGGCGCGCAGCGCGCTGTTCTTGGACCTCGGCCTGACGCTCTCGCCGCTGCCGAGCGCAGCGGGCTCGAGCTCCGCAGCGATCCCGGGGTCCGCACGTTTCCTGGCCGCTCCCGCGGACCAGGGCCGCCAGCGGGTGCTCGCCGATCTCGAGGCCTGGATCGAGGACGAGTCCTTCGTTTGAACCCAGGCGGCGCCGCAGAAGCCCGCAAAACGGCGAGAAAGCGCCGAGATGCGCCGAGATGCGCCGAGATGCGCCGAGATGCGCCGAACAGCCAGAATATCTAGAAAATCCGGAAAAGCCAGAAAAGCCGGAAAAGCGCCGGGAACGCCCCGATTCCGCGCTCTGCGCGCAGCGGCGCTCGACGCCCGAGGCCGTGACGGCCGCCGCGGCGCGCGCCAGCGCAACTCGCTTCGGTCGCGGCCTGCTCGCCGGGGCCCCGGCCGCTCGTCCACGGAACCCGTCCGTGGTCAGCTTGTCCGCAGCGCCGCCGGACCGCCCGCCGGCGCCAGGCCGAGGGCCCACTCGATCGCGGCGGCCGCGGTCCAGAGCCGGTTCTCGGCCTGGTCGATCACGGCGCTGTGCGGCGAATCGAGCACCTCGTCGGCGATCACCACGTTGCGCCGCACCGGCAGGCAGTGCATCACGAAGGCCTGGCGGGTCAGCGCCAGCTGGCGCCCGGAGAACAGCCAGGGCTCGCGCAGGGGCGCCTTTTCGGCGCTTTCGCGCTCGGGCTCGCCGTAGCGATCGAGGCGCCCCCAGCTCTTGACGCAGACCACCTCGGCGCCGCTCAGGGCCGCGCGGGGATCGTGGCTCAGCGACAGCTCGCCGCCCTGGGCGCGGGCGCGCGCGCGCCCGGCGGCGAGCACCTCGGGCTCGAGCTCGTAACCCGGCGGGCACAGCAGCACCGCGTCCATGCCCAGATCGCAGGCCGCCAGCAGCTGGCTGTGCGGCGTGGCGGCCGGCAGGGCGCGCGGATGGAAGGCCCAGGAGAGCACGTAACGCCGGCCCGCGGGCCGTTCGAAGCGCTGCTCGAGCAGCATGCGATCCGCCAGCCCTTGCAGCGGGTGCCAGCGGTTGCTCTCCAGGTTGAGCACCGGTTTTTCGGCGCAGGCGGCCAAGCGGGTCAGGAACAGGTCCTGGGCGAGCTCAGCGTAGGAACCGCCGGCGCCGGCGCCGCCGATGCGTTCGGCGCGGCGCACGCCGATCAGATCGCTCAGGCGCGAGAGCACCGGGCCCAGCTCCCGCACGTGCTCCTGGGAGGCGCCGTCCATGACCTCGCCGGGCTCGTGGGCGAACTGCCAGGTCTCCGCGCCCGGCGTCATCGCGACCGCGGCGCCGCCGAAGCGCGCCAGGGCGGATTCCATCGACAGGCGCGTGCGCACGGAGGGCTGGAAGAAGAGCAGGGCGCCGACGCGCCCGGCGAAGTCGGGCCGCGCCCCGGCCCGGATGGCGTGGGCCCGCGCCACCAGGGCGCCGAACCCGGCCGGGGAGAGATCCAGGGAGCCAAGCAGGTGGCGCGGTTCGTTCGGCATCGGGCGGGCGGCGGTCGGGGCGGTGCTGGTGGGGAGCGGGCGGAGAGTCTGGTCCCAAGCGCGAGCCGGGCCCAGAAAATTTGGAATAAAGATGCAATACGCGAGAGTTGGTGTGCATATTTATGCCCCTCGTTTCCCGCGGGACCACCCCGCCCGTCCCGACCCGTCCAGGCCTATTCCCGACCCGATGACCGCGCCCCGACCCCTCCTGCTGGCCTATTCCGGCGGCTTGGACACCTCTTTCCTGGTGGCCTGGCTGAGCCGCGAGCGGGGCTTCGCCGTGCATGCCCTGACCGTGGACTGCGGGGGCTTCCAGGCCGCCGAGCGGGCCGAGATCGCGGCCCGGGCCGAGGCCTTCGGGGCCCGCTCGCACCGCTTCGTGGACGCCCGCGAGGCCCTTTACGGGGAGGTCCTGCGCTGGCTGGTGATCGGCCACGTGCGCCGCGGCGGCACCTACCCCCTGTGCGTGGCCGCCGAGCGCGGGCTGCAGGCCCGGGCTCTGGCCCGCCTGGCCGGCGAGCAGGGCTTCGCCGCGGTGGCCCACGGCTGCACCGGCGCCGGGAACGACCAGATCCGCTTCGAAGCGGCCCTGGCGCTCCACGGCCGCGGCCTCGAGGTCCATGCGCCGATCCGCGAGCAGAGCTTCTCGCGCCAGGACGCGCTCGCCTATCTGGCCGCCCAGGGGTTCCCGTGGCCCGCGAGCCGCGCGCGCTATTCGGTCAACCAGGGCCTGTGGGGCGTGTCGATCGGCGGCGCCGAGACGCTGACCTCCGAGCAGGCCCTGCCGGAGGAGGCCTGGCTCTGGACGCGCGCGGATCGGCGCTCGGCCGGCCGGAGGATCGTCGAGATCGGCTTCGAGTCCGGCGAGGCCGTGGCCATCGATGGCGAGCGGCTCGCGCCGGTCGAGCTGATCGAGCGCCTCAACGACCTGGGCGGGCGCTACGGCGTCGGCCGCGGCTACCACCTCGGCGACACGCTGCTCGGCTTCAAGGGCCGCATCGGCTACGAAGCGCCCGCGGCCGAGATCCTGATCCAGGCGCACCGCGAGCTCGAAAAGCTGGTGCTCACCCAGGACCAGCGCTCGGTCAAGGACTCGCTGGCCGAGCTCTACGGCCAGCGCCTGCACCAGGGCCTCGGGTTCGAGCCCGCCCTGCGCGACATCGAAGCCCTGTGGGCCTCTTCCCAGGCGCGCGTCGAAGGACGCGTGCGCGTGGAGCTCGAATCCGGCCGCGCCCTGGTGATCGGCCTCGAAGCGCCCCATTCGATGCTGGCGCGCCAAGGCGCCGTCTACGGCGAACGCCCGGCCGCCGGCCAGTCCTCGGCCGGCGCCGAATGGCTGGCGCGCACGCTGGCCGAGCCCGCGCGGCTTTGGCACCTGGCCGGCGAAGCCGCAGCCGCCGCTCCCCGGGCGCCCGTCCCCGGGGCTGCTCCCGTCCGTCCCGTTTCCGCCCTGAAGGAGGCCTGACCCATGAAGCGCTGCACCCTCGACAAGATCGCCTCGGTCACGCTGCGCTGCGAGCTCGATCGCAACGCGGTGCTCTCCGACGAGATCCCGGCCGTGGCGGGCACGGTGATCGCCGCCCGCGTGCTGAACGCCAAGAGCACCTACAACACCCTCGAGGACTGCCACGGGCGCATGGTGCACCTGCAGCCGGGCGACATCGTGGCCGGGGCCCTCGGGCACCGCGACGCGCTGATCGGCTATTCGGGCCGGGTGCCCGAGAAGGTCGCGGTGGGGGACACGCTGCAGATGCTCAACCTGGGCGGCGTGATCGGCACCGGCGCCGTGGCTGCGCCTGGGATCGGCGAGCCGTTCCGTCTGGAGGTGCTGGGTTCGGTGCTCGAATTCCCCTATTTCGAGCGCCGCATCGGGCGCCCCGCCTCCGTGGCCCGCGCGGCCCTGCCGGCCCCCGAGGTGGGCCCCAACTTCTGGCGCGAGCTGCCGCCGGTGATCGCCCTGGTGGGCACCTGCATGAACGCCGGCAAGACCACGGCGGCCTGCGCGCTCGT
>JBIKLM010000212.1:0-7393 GCA_044359835.1 Planctomycetota bacterium | reverse complement strand
CTTCGCATTGCTTGGCTTCGCTGCAGGCCGGAGCCGCCACGGTCTGGGCGGCCTTGCTGTCGCAGGCCTTCTGGCCTTCGCATTGCTTGGCTTCGCTGCAGGCCGGAGCCGCCACGGTCTGGGCGGCCTTGCTGTCGCAGGCCTTCTGGCCTTCGCATTGCTTGGCTTCGCTGCAGGCCGGAGCCGCCACGGTCTGGGCCGCCTTGCTGTCGCAGGCCTTCTGGCCTTCGCACTGCTTGGCTTCGCTGCAGGCCGGCGCCGCCACGGTCGTGGCCGAGACGGTCTGGGCAGCGGTCGGCTCGTCGCAGCAGGCTTCCTTGGTCTCGCAGCAGGCGCTCTGGGTCGCGCAGCAATCTTCCTGGGCGACCGCCTTCGCGGCGGGCGAGCGCAGGCCGGCCAGCTCGCTCTCGAGGCGGGTCAGCTCGGCGCGAGCCAGCACCAGCTCGCCGCGCAGGGCACCGACCTCGTCGATGATCGAGGGCTTGTACGTGTTGAAGGCGACGGCGACCGCCTTGGCCTCACCCGAGCAGACGCTCATCCCGCCGTGGCACTCTTGGGCCGGGGCGGCGACGGTGGTGGCCTTGGGCGCCGCGCTGGCGACCCCCTTGTCCGAGCAGGTCGAGGGGCACTGGGCCGCGGCCGGCAGCACCAGGGCCAGGGCCAGGGCGCCGGCGGACAGCAGGATTGCGAAGGTCCTCATGGGGGTAGGAATTGCGTGGTTGCGTGGGCGGAACGGCTGGACGGGGGGGACCGCAGGGTCCCCGGAGCTCATACGGGGCGGCTACGCTGCAGGCTAGCCGCTGTGACGGACTGCTTTAGATCCTATCTGCTGGGATGTCTGCCGCGCCCTCCGGCGCCGTGAGGACCGCCCGTTTCCCCCTCGATCGCGCCCGCCATGGACCCCAAGCGCTCCCCCTGGCCCCTGGCCTTGGCCCTGGCCGCCGTCCCCTGGATCTGGAGGAGCGGCCCGGAAACCGTTTCTTCGGCCGCCTCCCCGGCGCCTCCGGCCGCCCAGCCGCCCTCCCCCCTCGAGGCGGCCCAGGCCTGGTCGGCGGCCTTCGAGACGCTTTCGGCGGAGGCCAGCCCCGCGGTGCTGGCCCTCGAGGCCCTGGAGGCCAGCCGGCTCCCCGGCCGCCAGCGCCTGCTGCGCCGCGGCACCGGCGTGCTGCTCAGCGCGGACGGCCTGGCGGTCACCTGCGCCCACGTGATGGCCGGCGCCAGCGGGGCGCGCGCCAGCCTGCCGGACGGGCGCCGCTTCGACGCCGAGATCCTGATCACCGACCCGGAGACCGACCTGGCCCTGATCCGGCTCGCAGGCCAGGATCTGCCCCACCTGCGGCTCAGCGCCCGGGGCCGGCCGCGGGTGGGCCAGTGGGTCCTGGCGCTCGGCAACCCGGGGGGCCTGGGCCTCTCGGTGACCGCCGGCATCGTCTCGGGCCTCGGCCGCAACAACCTGGGCGTGGCGCGCTACGAGGACTTCATCCAGACGGACGCCGAGATCAACCCGGGCAATTCGGGCGGCGCGCTGATCGACCTCCACGGCGAGCTGGTCGGCATCAACACGGCCATCGGCACCGAGGACGAGGGCACCGTCGGGATCAGCTTCGCCGTGCCCGTGCGCTGGGTCGAGGCCTTGATCGAAGACGTGAACAGCGGCCGGGCGCCGCAGCGCGGCTATCTGGGGGTCACCAGCGAGTACCTGGGCGAGTGGCAACTGCTGCAGCTGGCCTACGACGGCGCCAGCCGCGTGCGCGTGATCGGGGTCGACGGGCCGGCGCGCGCCGCGGGCCTCGAGATCGGCGACGTGATCGAGCGCGTGGGCGAGCACGCCATCGTCAGCCGTGCCGACCTCTCCGCTGCGGCCGCATCGATGCGTCCCGGCAGCTCGGCGCCCGTGGCCCTGTGGCGCGCCGGAGAGCGCCTGCAGCTCGAGGTCACCTTCGCCGCCCGCGAGCGCTGATTCCGCCGCTCCCCATGTCCCGTCAGCCCCTCGACGAGGCCGCGATCCAAGCGGGCCTCGCTTCCCTGCCGGCCTGGCGCCGGGAGGGTGTGCGCCTGATCCGCGAGTACCGCTTCCCCGACTTCCGCCGCGCGACCCTGTTCCTGACCGGCGCCGCCTTCGCCGCGGAAGCCCTCGACCACCATCCGGACTGGAGCGGCGTCTACGACCGGGTGCGCATCGAACTCACCACCCATTCGGCCCAGGCCCTGACACGCCTCGACTTCGATCTGGCCCAGCAATTCGAGCGTTTGGCCCTGGATCTCGGCGCGCGCTGAGGGGCGCATCGCGAGCGAGCCTGCCCACGCTCAGGCAGCAGCGCCGGCGCGTTGGCACGCCGTGGGCCCCCAGCCGCCGGTCAGGCCCGGCGGGGCTGCGGCGGCCTGCAGCACCGGGCCACTGCGGCCGACGGCCAGGGTCACAGGCCGGCTTCGAACAGGCGGTAGTGGGTTTCCTGCATGCCCAGATGGGCGTAGACGGCCTGGGCGAAGCGGTTGTCGCGCTCGACGTAGAGGCGCAGACCACGCACGGTCGGGTCGGCGCGAGCGGCCGTCAGCAGCTGGGCGTAGAGCGCGGAATAGCAGCCGCGGCCGCGGGCGCTGGGTTCGGTGTAGACGCTCTGGATCCACCAGAACCAGCCGGCGCGCCAGTCGCTCCATTCGCGCGTGATCAGCAGGCAGGCCCACGGGCGCAACGGCTGGTCCGCGGCGAGACGCCCTTCGGCCACGAAGTATTGGCCTTTTTGGGGATCGTCGAACACGGCCTCGACCCCGCGCAGGAGGCGCGCGCCGTCGAGCTCGAGGCCTTCGGTTTCGAGCGCCATGCGCCGGTTCATCTCGGCGATCAGGGCGGCTTCGTCGCGGCGCGCCGGGCGCGCGCGGATCTGGGCATCGCTGGCCATCGCGCTCATGAGGAATAGCGGTCGTCGTACCAGGGCTCGGCGCTGTTCGAATAGCCGCGTTGCTCCCAGAAACCCAGGCGGTCCTCGGCCAGGAGTTCGATGCGGCACAGCCACTTGGTGCCCTTCCAGGCGTAGAGCCGCGGCGTGATCACACGCAGGGGCCCGCCGTGTTCACGGGCCAAGGCTTGGCCGTCGACCCGATCGACCAGCATCACATCCGGCTCGAGGGCGCGCTCGAGCGGCAGGGAGGTGGTGTAGGGGATCGCCGTGCCCGGCGCCCGGTCGCTGCCGGTGAAATGCACGAAACGCCCTTCCGCATGGGGCACCACCCGGGCCAGCAGGTCGAACAGGCGCACCCCGGACAGGGACAGGTCGAAGCGGCTCCAGCCGGTGACGCAGTGGAAGTCGGCCTGCTGTTCGCTGCGCGGCAGGGCCTCGAAGCCGGACCAGTCGAGCAACAGCGGCTCCTCGACCAGGCCCCCGACCTCCAAGCGGAATTCCTCGCGCCGCACGTCGGGCAGGTCGCCGAGGTCCAGGACGGGCCAATTCTTGACCCCGTGCTGGCCCACCGGGAGCCGCGGCATGCCGTGGCGGTTGGGCGGCCCCAGGCCCTCCGGTCGGCGCCCGGCGAAACGCACGTCGACGCGCGCGGGGTGAGCCGCCTTCTGGCGCTCGATGAAGCGCCGGCGCTTCTCCACCAGGGAGTCCGCGGGGAATTCGGAAGCGTGCGGCTCGCCCATGGGCAAAGCCTGGCCCGCCCCGGGTCCGGGCGTCAAGGCCTGCGGCGCTCGCTGGTCGGCTCGAAGGCGATCGCCAGGGCCGTGATCGTGGCGCCCAGCTGCTGACCGCGCACCAGCCGGCCGCGGTGTTCGACGGGGCCGGCCTCGGTCTCGATGCGCACCACCACCTCGACCGGGGCATCGGTCAGGAACAGAAGGCCGGTGTCCGAGACGTCGGCGCTCGAGCCCACCAAGGCCTGGTCGGCAAAACGCAGTTCGACCGGCCGGGTCAGCGCGTCGCGCTGGGCCCGGCGGCGCTCGGCGCCGCGCGACAGCCCCGACAGGCTCCCCTGTAGGTCGCTGTCCTCGGTCGGTTCGGGCTGGGAAAGGGGCATGGCGAGCTCCGTTGGTCGTTTGGCCTTCGGCGCCCCGGCCGAGGGACTTGAGCTGTCTCACCCAGAGCACAGCGCCCCTTCCCGGGGACGCCGCCCGATCCGAGGACCGCCGCAGGGTTCGACGGGAGGCGGCACGCCCTTCGCATGGCAGCGGCCCGGCGGGCCCCCGCGCCCGCCGCTCCCACCTCCATGAAGATCCTGGTCCTCGCCTGTCTGACCCTGCTGGCGGCCGGCGCCGCCCCGGCCGCCGCGCAGAAGTGCCACCCGGCCCACGGCGGCTACGGCCCCGCCGCCCCGTTCCACAAACCGGTCCTTTACGGACACCCCTGCCCGTCGAAGCCCGGACTTGGCCTGATCCTGCGCACGCCCCACGTGAGCGTCTCGATCGGCGCCTACGGACGCCCCTGCCCGCCCCCGCCCCCGGTCTGGGTTCCCGGCCAGTGGGTCAACGAGCCGCAGCAGGTCTGGGTCCCCGGCACCTGGACCCAGGTCTGGTGCGAGCCGGTCTACGCCACGCACTACGACGCCTGCGGCCGCCCCTACCAGGTGCTCGTCCAGCCCGGCCGCTATCGGATGGTCGAACAGCCCGGACGCTTCGAGACCCGCTGCGTCCAGGTCTGGCGGCCCGGGTACTGGCAACCCGGCTGCTGATCCGGCCGGAGCTGACCATCGCACCTCGCCGGACCTCCGCACCAGCCCTGCGGAGGGCTCCGGCCCGCGATCCACTTCCGCCAGCCCGCTCCCCGCCGACCGACCGGGTCGACGGGGAGCGTTCGTTCGCAGCACGCTCTAGAGGCCCGACGGCTGCCCAGCCCCCGGCTCGGCCCGCCCCGCCCGCGGTTAGCATCCCGGCATGTCCCCGACCTTCTACTCGTTCCTGCACGTGCTCGGCGTGCTGATGCTGACCGCGACCACCTTCCAGGCCTTCGCGCGCCCCGACCCGGAGCGCAAGCGCGCGGTCTTGATGCGCTCGGGAATCTACGCCTTGGTGGCGCTCGTGGGCGGCTTCGGACTGTTGGCCAAGCTCAAGTACGGCTTCCCGGGCTGGGTCGTGGTCAAGCTCGTGGCCTGGCTGATCCTCGCGGCCCTGGCCGGGATCGCTTTCCGCAAGCCTGCCCAGGCGGGGCAGCTGACCGCCGTGGCGATGCTGGTGGTGGCCGCGGCCCTCTACGCGGTCTATTTCAAGCCCTTCTGAGGGGCGGCCGGCTGGGGAAAGCTCGACTCGGGCTGCGCTGAAGCAGCAGCACCGGGCCCTCAGAGGCTGGGAAAAAATCGGCGCGCAGCGGCGATCCCAGCCTCTGCGGCCGCCGGATGGCGGCCCAAAGGCATGCTGACGGGCTGGTATGTCTGCTCGGGCGCAGCCCGAGTCGATTTTTTCTCAGCCTGTCAGCGCAACGGACGGAGCTGCGTCGGACGAAGCCCGCCGCGTTGTTCGCGGCGCGGGTCGATCACCTGCCACAGGGACAGGGCCGGGCCGCTGCCGGGGCTGCCGGGGGCCGCCCGGCGGCCGTCGGGAGTCTCGCAGCGGGCCGTGCGCGCGCGCAGCTCCAGCGCGCGGCCATCCGGCAGGGCCAGGCGACGCGCGCCGGGCTCGAGATCGTGCAGGGCCAGCTGGAACAAAGCGCTTTGTTCGGCCGTGCGCGAGAACGACTTGCCGCGGGCGCCGCGCTGGAACAGCTCCGCTCTCTGCGCCGCGTCGTAGCCCGCGATGCGCGCCAGGGAGGCCAGCTCCCCGCACTGCCGCGGCGTGAGCGCCAGACAGACCACATCGAGGTCCAACAAGCGCTCGAACAGGGCCGCCGGATCGCGCTCGAGCAGCGCCTCCGCGTGGGCGCGGAAGTTCGCTTCGCCGACGAAGCTGCCGAAGTTGGTGGCGATCGTCGGCCGCTGGCCGTGGTATTCGATCAGGTGGCCGAGGCTCCAGCTGGACAGCACCGCGCCCCGTCCCTCCGAGCGCGGATCGAGAGCCAGCGCGGCCGCGCTCCGATCGCGCAGGCCCTGCAGCAGGGCCAGGCGTTCCTGACGCCAGGCGCGCAAATCGGCGACCTCGGCCGCGCTCGGGATGGCGCCGAGCAGGCCCGAGAGCGTGGTGCCGAGGGCCAACAGCGGCAGGACAGCGATCAAAATCGCCGCGGCGCGCCGCACACCCGCCGCTCGCCAGCCGACGCGGATCCCGGTCACGACGACCAAGGACGTGGCGATCGCCAGCGGCACGGCGAAGGCGTCGCCGAAGCGCCGTTGCGCCAGGGTCGAGATGCCGAGCAGCACGAGCTGCGGCAGCAGCAGGCCGGCGCCCGCCAGCCCCCGCCAGGCCATCCACAGGAGCGCGGGAATCAGCAGCGGCGCCGCCAGGGACCAGGCTCCCAGGTCGCGCACGGCGCCGATCCAGCCCGGCGCCAAGAGCGGCCGGCTCTCCTCCACCACGTCCATGAACTGGTTCTGCCGGCTGGCCCAGGCGAAGCCCTGGCGCGCTCCCTCGAGGAATCCGGGCAGGAGCACCACGGCCAGGGCCACGCTGACGATGGACACGCCCACGCCCACGGCCCGGCTGCGGCCGGCGCGGGCGCAGACTTCGAGCGCCAGGAACGGCAGCGCCGCCGCCAGCAGGGCGCGCGGGACCCCCAGGCTCAGATTGATCAGGGAGCCGGGCTGGACCAGGTTCCAGGGACTCGCCTCCGCGGCCGGCGTCAGCGCCAGGGTGGCGCAGGCGGCGGTCAGCAGACCGGCGATGCGCAAGGGCCGGCCGCTCGGGCCCTGGGCCTGCGCCGCGCGCAGATAGAGCGCGAACAGCACGCCGGCCACGCTGACCGCCGAGCCCAGGAAGCACAGCAATCCGATGCCCAGGGCGAAGCCGGTGGCCGAGCCGGAGACCAGCGCCGGGGCCAACTCGCGCGCGCTCATGGCCCGCTGCCCGGCGCCCAGCGCCAGCGCCAGGAGCAGGGCCGTGGCCACATGGTGATCGATCCGCCCGTAGCCCGCGTACCAGATCGAGATCGGTGTCGCCGCATAGAGCGCCCCGGCCAGCAGCGCCAAGCCAGCCCGTTGCAGCGGCCCGGCTCCGGCGGGCGCGAATTGGCTCGCCGCCCAGGCGACCGCCAGGGCGGCCAGGGCGCCCAACCAGGGCGGCAAGGACGCGAGCAGGCGCTCGAGATCCGCTTCGCTGCGGCCGCCCAGGGCACCTTCGGCGCGCTCCGGGAGCAGCCGCTCCGCCAGGCGGGCGAGGAAGGCGTCGAAGCTCGGCGGCCAGGGCACCGCGCTGCCCTGGGGATGGTTGATGGCCTGGTCGAACTCGGGCACCGCGCCGCTGGCCAGCGCGATCGAGACGCGCCGCAGGTGATAGGCCGCATCCGGATCGTCGATCAGCACCTGGCTGCCGCTG
>JBIKLM010000211.1:0-7451 GCA_044359835.1 Planctomycetota bacterium | reverse complement strand
TTGAGGTCGTAGAGCCGGGGATCGCCGGCGAAGCCGTCGATCACCAGCACCGCATCGGGGGTCGAGACGAAGCGCTCGGGCTTGTCCGGGGTCGGCTGGCGCTGATGATGGATCAGGATCTGGGTGCGCGCCTTCGAGGCGCGCTGGTCCCCGGCGATCAAAACCCAATCGAGGCGCCCATCGCCGCTGACGTCCCCGAACAGGCTGGCGAAGGACACGTCCAGGGCGCGGCGCTCGTCGACCACCACCGGCGAGGCCAGGGAGCGGGCCTGCACCTCCGGTCCGCTCGGGCTGCCGGGGAACCATTGCAGCTGGGTCTCGTCCTGGGCCAAGAGCTCCACGCGCCGATCGCCGTCCGCGTCGAGCACGAACGGCGCCGGGACCTGGTCGTCCACGCTGACCAGGGTGGTCACCCCCAGGGCCTCGCTCAGGCTGATCTCGAGCCCCGCGTTGGCGCTGGCGCTGGTGACGCGCAGGGCCGCCTGGCCTTCCGCCAGGGGCAGCGGCGCGAGCAGCGGCAGGAAACGGGTCTCGAAGCGGCTTTGCCCGTCCGCGCGGCGCTGCAGCAGCAGGTGATAGCCCTTGGCGCCCGGCACCAGCAGGTCGTCGAGCCCATCGCCGTCCAGGTCCGCCACGGCCCGCGACCAGTGCACGAGCTGCTCGGGATCGGGCAGCTGCCAGAGGCAATCCAGTTCCGCCAGGCGCAGGAAGCGCTCCGCCTCGGGAGCCGAAGGCCGCAGGGCGTAGGCGCCCCGCGGAGTCAGCAAGGCGAATTCCCGCCCCGCCGCGGGATCGAGTTCGGCGATCGCGAAGGCGACCACGTCGGCGGGCAATTCGATGCGCTGGGAGGGCACCTGGGCCAAGCCGCTGGCGTTGCCGAGATGCAGCGCCAGGGAGCGCCGACCGACGCCGCGCTTCGGTCCGAGCGCCAACACCAGATCGGCTTGTCCATCGCCGTCTATGTCCCGCCAGGCCGCATCCAGGGCGCGCTCCTCGCTGGACAGGGGCACCGAGCGCACCCGCACCAGGTCGCCGCGCTTGCCGGCCTGGGCCCAGGCGACATCGGCCCCCAGGGCACACAGCGCCCCCAACAGCGGCCCCCGCGCAAGCCCGAGCACGCTCAACGCTCGACCTCCACCAGGGACTCCGTGTCGCCGCCGGAGAGGCCCCCGAACCACAGGAAGCCAAGGCTCCAGGCGGCCGGCGTGCGCTCGTAGCTGAGCAGGCCGAGCAGGGTCGACCAGCGATAGCGGCCCGGCCCCTTGCGGGTGTAGCGCAGGATCAGCGGGACGTGCAGGTCGCGCAGCGCTTGGCGCCGCTCGCTGGCCTGCACCGAGGCCTCACGGGGCTCCTCGAAGCCTGTGGCCGGCGCGCTCAGGGGCCGGTGGTAGCGGATCGAGAGGCGCTGGCCCTCATCCGCCAGGCGCAGGCGCTCCAGCAGCATCTGGGGGTCGTCCACGGTCGCGCCATCGATGGCCGAGACCAGGTCGCCGTAGCGCAGCCCCGCGGGCCGCCAGGGGCTCTTGCGCGAGAGGCCGACCACGACCACGCCCGCCCCGGGCGCCAGGCCGCAGGCGCGCGCCTCGACCTCGGTGGCAGTGCGCAGCACCACGCCGGCGCGCTGCTCCTCGCGATAGCGCACCGCCTCGGTCCGCTCCACGGGCGCACTGCGCGCTTCGAGCACCAGCTCGGTGCTGGCCTCGCGCCCGGCCCGATCGAGCAGCAGCCCGAGGCGCGTGCCGGGAGCCTGCTCGAGCTCGAGCGCGCGCCATTGCGAGGGCCAGCTGAGTTCCGTGCGCGTGCCGTCCGGCAGGGTCGCCTCGAGCAGCAGATCGCCGGCCTCCAGGCGGGCCTGCGCCGCGGGCGAGTTCTCGACCACCCGCAGCACCTCCAGCCCGGGGGCCCCCTGGCCGCCGAAGGCGCTGTCGAGGCTGCTCGGGGCTTCGGCCAGCTCGACGCCGCTGAAGGATCCGGCCGGCAAGGCCTGCCGGGCGGATTCGTCGGCGGGTTCGGCGAACAGATCGAGGGGCTCCTCGATGTCGATCAGCGCCGGGGACTGCTCCGGGGGCGCGCTCTGGCAGGCGGCCAGGGCCAGCAGGGACAGGCCGGCGCTGGGCAGGAAGGGACGCATGGGAGGGGGCCTCAGGGGATGCGCCGCAAGCGCAGGGCCAGCAGCCCGAGCCCGGCCGCCAGCAGCAGCCAGACCAGCGGACCCGACCAGCGCGTGTCGGCGAATTGGAAGATGGCGTTGGTGGCGCCCTCGGAGTACAGCCGGGCGGCGTGCACCTGGCTGCGGTCGCCGAGGGGCGTGGGCAGATAGCTCGAGAGGCTCCAGGCTTGGCTGGCCTTGGGCAACAGCCCGCGGCCGAGGTCCAGGGCTAGCAGCGCGCCGATCGTGACGCCCAGGGCGGTCGCCCCGGTGCGCAGCAGGGCGCCCAGCAGGAAGCCCAGGCTGGCGAAGCCGAGCAGCGGCAACAGCGGTGCGATCAGGGCCGCCCGGTATTCCGGCCAGACGTCCGCAGCCGCAAGGATCGGGAAGCGCTCGCCGTTGGGCAGCAGTTCGGTCAGGTCCCCGAACTCGAAGATCTGGCCCGCCACCCCCGTGGAGACCCCCAGCAGCAGCCCGTAGCCGATCAGCACCACCAGCCACATGGCGAGCAGCTTGCCCAGGCCGATCGCGAGGCGCGAAAGTCCGCGCTGGGCCAGGTTGCGCAGGGTGCCGCGGCCAAACTCCCCCGCCAGGGTCTGGCTGGCCAGACCGGCTCCGAACAGGGCCAGCAGCGGCAGACCGGTCTCGAGGGCCCGCAGCACCGCGGCGAAGGCGGTCACGTCGGTGGCGCTGAACTGCTGCGCGCTGGCCACGTCGCCGATCTGCTGCTCGAGGCCGCGGGCCTGGGCCCAGATGCGCACGGCGCCGGCGGCCGCGGGCAGGGCCAGCCAGGGCAGGATCCCGGCCAGGCGCAGGCGCTCGAACGAGAGCACGCGCAGCAGGGCCCGGGAGGGCGCGCGGCGCTCCCTGGGCTGGAGCGCGGCCGGCAGGTCCCGCGGAGTCGGCGCAGGCTGCTCGCCGGCGTGCAGATAAAAGTCCACCAGGTCCAAGCGCCGGGGCGCGAAGCGTTCGATCTCGTGCCCCGCTCGCACCAGTCCCCCGAGCAGCTCGCTGGCCGGCCGACCGCCCAGCTCCACATCGAAGCCGGCGCCGTCGCTGGCCGGCGCGAAGGACAGCCCGCGGGCCGAGAGGGCCTCGGCCAAGCGGCTGCGCTCGGGCGCATCGATGGCGAAGCGGCCGCGCGGATCGCCGAGCAGCACGCGCGTCTCGCCCTCGGCGATGATGCGGCCCTTCTTGAGCACTACGACCCGGTCGGTCAGGCCCTGCAGCTCGTGCAGCTGGTGGCTCGAGAGCAGGATCGCCAGACCCTTCTCCTTGGCCAAGCGCGCCAGCAAACGGCGCATTTCGGCGATGCCCTCGGGATCGAGTCCGTTGGTGGGCTCGTCGAGGATCAGGTTGGTGGGCCCGCCCAGGAGCGCCTGGGCGATGCCGAGGCGCTGGCGCATGCCCTGGCTGTAGGTGCGCACCGGCCGATCGCCGGCGTGGCCGAGGCCCACCGCCTCGAAGTGCTCGGCCGCTTCGGCCCGCGCGCGAGCCGGGGGCAGGCCCTGGGCGATGCCCAGGGCGTAGAGGTTCTTGCGCCCGTTCCAGCCCGGATAAAAAGCGCAGTGCTCGATCAGGGCCCCGATGCGCGCGCGGCCCTCCTCCGGGTGCTGGCGGGCGTCGAACCCGTCGACCCGCACGGCGCCGGTGCCGCCCGGCAAGAGCCCGAGCAGGGTGCGCATCGAGGTGGTCTTGCCGGAGCCGTTGTGGCCCAGGAAACCGGTGACGGCCCCATCGGGGACGTCGAAGGAGACGCCTTCCAGGATCGTGGTTCGGCCGAGGCGGATGCCCAGACCCCGCAGCTGCATGGACATTCGAGCGAGCCTAGCCCCCCCGGCCCTGGACTTGAAGCGCGGCGCAGGAACCTGCGCGCCTCGCGCTCGCCGGAAAGCGAGTTGACCGAGCTCGGCCGCCGCTCCGGGGCGATCCTCGAGGCCCGGCCCAGCCGCTCGATCCTTGACGGAAGCTCGCCCACCTGCGCCTGTCGATCTCTGGTCGCAGCGTGGGGGCCGCAGGTCGGCGCGGACCCGCCGCCCCTGGCTCCCCACCGGCAGCCAAGCCGGCGGCCGCGATAGAAAGCGGGCCTACCCCGAGGCGCCCCGCCCGCGCCGCTACCCCGGGGCCCTCGGACCCCGGGGCTAGCGCATCGAAGGCCGAGCCCGGGCACCGCCCGGAACGCAACCTGTGCCTGGCCCCCACCTCGCCCCGCCTGCCGGGTCTGGCGCGGGAACTCCCGAGCCGGCCTCGGCCGGGCCGCGGGGTGTCCGCGCCTCCGCGGCCCGAGGGGGCCCGGTGCCCCGGGGCCCCGGTGCCGCACCCCCGCCTCCTGTGCCCCCGGCCTCGCCTCCCGGGGCCCCGGAGGCCACTCTGGCCTGGGCCCGGGGCGTGCGCGGGCCCGTCCCAGGCATCGGCCCTCGGACGGGACAGGCGCCGCCCAGGGCTTGGATCAGCGCTTCATGATGCTATGATGCTTGCGTGTTGACCGCCGAGCTCGACCTGCCCGCCTGCCTGCGGCTCCTGGCCGATGGCACGCGCCTGCGCATCCTGGGCCTCCTGGAGCGGGAAGAGCTGACCGTCGGCGAGCTCTCCCGGTCCCTGGGGCTGGCCCAGAGCCGGGTCAGCAACCACCTGCGCCTGCTGCGCGAGGCCGGCCTGCTCAGCGAGCGTCACGCCGGCACCAGCACCCACCTGCGCCTGGCGCCGGCCCTGGCCGAAGAGCCCGCGCCCAAGGACCGCACCCTGCCCGGCCGGCTGTGGAGCACCCTGCGGGCCAACCTCGACGACCTTCCGGAGCACGCCGCGGACCTGGCCCGGCTCTCGTTCGTGCTGCGCGAGCGCGGCGGCAGCCCGGATTTCTTCGACGAGCTGGCCGGCGAGTACGACAAGCGCGCCGGCGATTTCGAGACCGGCCTGGCACGCCAGCGCGCGGCGGCCCAGCTGCTGCCCGCGGAGTTGTGCCTGGCCGACGTGGGCTGCGGCACCGGCTACATGGCCGAGGCCCTGGCCGGACACCGCGGTCGCTTGATCTTGATCGATCGCTCCGAGCCCATGCTGGCCCGCGCCCGCGCGCGCCTGGCCCACGCCCACGGCCAGCTCGAATTCCGCCGCGGCAGCACCGAGGCGCTGCCCCTCGCCGACGGCGAGGTCGACGGGCTCCTGTGCGGCCTGGTGCTGCACCACCTGCTGGAGCTCGACCGGCCATTGGCCGAGTGCTTCCGGGCGCTCAAGCCCGGCGGCACCCTGGTGGCGCTCGAATTGCACCCCCACGGCGAGGAGTGGATGCGCCGCGAGCTCGGCGACCGCCACCTGGGGCTCGAGCCCCAGGACGTGCTGGCCGCCTTCCGCCGCGCGGGCTTCTCCGAGCTGCGCCTCGACGCCGCCCAGGACCGCTATCGCCCGGCGCACCCCGAAGGCCGACCGGTGGCCTTGGCGCTCTACACGGTGCGCGGCACCAAACCGACGCTGCCCCGTCCGGCCGAAGCCGGGCTGTGACTCCCGCAGGCCGCCCCGCGGCCTGCCCGCGCCCCTCCCCCTCCCTCCCCACCCACGAGACTCCTCCCGAGCATCCGATGGCAACGACCACCAAGATCGCGCTCGACTACAAAGTCCGCGACATCAACCAGGCCGACTTCGGCCGCAAAGAGATCCAGATGGCCGAGGTCGAAATGCCCGGCCTGATGGCCCTGCGCGGCGAGTACGCCGGCAAGAAGCCCCTCAAGGGCGCGCGCATCACCGGCTCGCTGCACATGACCATCCAGACCGCGGTCCTGATCGAGACCCTGGTCGACCTGGGCGCCGAAGTGCGCTGGGCCTCCTGCAACATCTTCTCGACCCAGGACCACGCCGCCGCGGCGGTCGTGGTGGGCCCCAAGGGCACCGTCAAGAACCCGAAGGGTGTGGCCTGTTTCGCCTGGAAAGGCGAGACCCTCGAGGAGTACTGGTGGTGCACCGAGCAGGCCCTGACCTGGCCGGATGGCAAGGGCCCCAACATGCTGCTGGACGACGGCGGCGACGCGACCCTGCTGGTCCACAAAGGGCGTGAATACGAGCTCGCTGGCAAGGTCCCCGCGGCGACCGCCGACGACCCCGAGGAGTGGCACCACATCGTGGCGCTGCTCAAGAAAGGCCTCAAGGAGTCCAAGGACAAGTGGACCAACGTGGCCGCCGGCATCCTGGGCGTGACCGAGGAGACCACCACCGGCGTGCACCGCCTCTACCAGATGCACGAGAAGGGCACCCTGCTCTTCCCGGCGATCAACGTCAACGACTCCGTCACCAAGAGCAAGTTCGACAACCTCTACGGTTGCCGCCACAGCCTGGTGGACGGGATCATGCGCGCCACGGACGTGATGCTGTCCGGCAAGGTCGCCGTGATCTGCGGCTACGGCGACGTCGGCAAGGGCTGCGCCCAGTCGATGCGCGGTCAGGGCGCGCGCGTGATCGTGACCGAGATCGACCCGATCTGCGCCCTGCAGGCGGCCATGGAGGGCTATCAGGTGGCTCTGCTCGAAGACGTGCTGGAGACGGCCGACATCTTCATCACCGCGACCGGCAACAAGGACATCATCACGGCCGCCCACATGGCCAAGATGAAGCACAACGCCATCGTGGGCAACATCGGCCACTTCGACAACGAGATCGACATGGTGGGCCTGGCCAAGCTCAAGGGCATCAAGAAGATCAACATCAAGAACCCCCGCGAGCACGGCAACCAGGTCGACTCCTGGACCTTTACGGACGGCCACTCGGTGATCGTCCTGGCGGAAGGCCGCCTGCTCAACCTGGGCTGCGCCACGGGGCACCCGAGCTTCGTGATGTCGAACTCCTTCACCAACCAAGTGATGGCCCAGGTCGAGCTGTTCACCAACCACAAGAACTACGACAAGGCCGTCTATGTGCTGCCCAAGCACCTGGACGAGAAGGTCGCCCGCCTGCACCTCGAGAAGCTCGGCGTGCGCCTGACCAAACTCAGCAAGACCCAGGCGGACTACCTGGGCGTGCCCGTGGCCGGCCCCTACAAGCCGAACCACTATCGCTATTGATCCCGGCGGGCTGATCCCGGGAGTCGCGGCGCAACCGCCCGCCGAGCGGGTCTGCCGCGGCGGCTCCCGGATCGCAGCACCAGCCCCTCAGAGGCTGGGAGAAAATCGGCGCGCAGCGACGATCCCAGCCTCTGCGGCCGCCGGATGGCGGCCAAAAGGCATGCTGACAGGCGGGTCGGACTGCTCGGGCGCAGCCCGAGTCGATTTTTTCTCAGCCAGTCAGATGCAGGCACAGCGGCCTGGGCTCTCCTTCGGGG
>JBIKLM010000013.1:0-24386 GCA_044359835.1 Planctomycetota bacterium | reverse complement strand
ATGTGCGCTGGCGCTGCCCGCCGCGCCCCGCGGCGACCATCCCTTCCATCGCAGCGAGGCCGAAGGGCAGCTCGACCCCGAGAGCGGCCGCCTGGAGGTGGCCCTGCGCATCGATTCGATCGAGCTGGAACTGGCCCTCGAGGACTTCAGCGGTCGGCCGGTCGACCTCGAGCAGCCGCAGGGCGCCGAGGCGATCCTGTTCGCCTACCTGCGCGACAACCTGCGGGCCAAGAGCCGCTGGTCCTCGCTGCCCAAGCCCCAGGCGGGCCCAGAGCCCCATCGAGCCCCCGGAGCCGCGGCCCCCGCGGGATCCCCGGCGCTTCCGCGCCGTCCCGGGGCCACCGCGGGCTGGGCCGAGCTCCACTGGGTGGGCTACGAGCTCGAAGGCCTCGACGCCTGGCTCTATTTCGAGCTCGAGCTGCCGGCCCACGGCGATCGCTTGGACTGGTGCAACGCCCTGCTGACCGAGCGGCACCCCTTCCAGGAGAACCTGGCCCTGCTGACCGACCGCCGCGGCCGACGTTTCGCCGTCGAGACGACCCCCGACCAGCCCTGGGCGCCGGTCGACGGCTTCCTGTGGCGCGCCGACCAGCGCGAACTCCCGCAGCCGGGCTGGTCGGTCGCGCGCCCGCCGTTCCCCCACTGCGCCGCCTGGTGGCAAGCCCAGGGAGCCTCCTGGCGCCGTTGAGCGGCGCCGCCGGCCGCTCGACCCAGGCCGCATCAGGAGCGCAGCGCGCCGCGCGGCCTGTCAGGCCAGCAGCCCGGGGATCACCTGGCCGAACACGTCGGTCAGGCGGAAGTCGCGGCCTTGGTGGCGGTAGGTCAGGCGGGTGTGGTCGTAGCCCAGGAGGTGCAGCAGGGTCGCATGCAGGTCGTGGACCGAGACCGGGTCGCGCACGATCTCGTAGGAGAAGTCGTCGGTCTCGCCGTAGACCGTGCCGGCATTGATGCCGCCGCCCGCGATCCAGGAGCTGAAGCAGCGCGGGTGGTGGTCGCGGCCGTAGTTCTCGCGCTCGAGCAGGCCCTGGCAATAGACCGTGCGGCCGAACTCGCCCGACCATAGCACCAGGGTGTCCTCCAGCAGCCCGCGGCGCTCGAGATCGAGCACCAGCGCCGCCTGGGCGCGGTCCACGGCCTTGGCCTGGGCGCGGATCTCGCCCGGCAGGTTGCCGTGCTGGTCCCAGCCGCGCATGAACAGCTGCACGAAGCGCACGTCGCGCTCGAGCAGACGCCGCGCGAGCAGGCAATTGGCCGCGAAAGTGCCGGGTTTCAGCGCTTCTTCGCCGTACAAGGCGATCGTGGCCGGGTCCTCGTCGGAGAAGTCGGTCAGGTCGGGCACCGACATCTGCATGCGGAAGGCCATCTCGTACTGGGCGATGCGCGTCTCGATCTCCGGGTCCAGGGTGCGCCCGAACTCCTGCTCGTTGAGCGCCCCCACCAGGTCCAGCATGGCGCGGCGATCGCCGCGCTCGAGCCCCTGCGGATCGTCGAGGTACAGGACCGGCGAGCCCGAGCTCCGCAGCGGCACGCCCTGGTGGCGTCCGGGCAGGAAACCGGCGCCCCAGAAGCGCGCCGAGAGGGCCTGCATGTTGCCGAAGCCCTGGGTGATCAGCACCACGAAGGCCGGCAGGTCCTGGTTCAAGCTGCCGAGCCCGTAGCTGGCCCAGGCGCCGAAGGAGGGCCGGCCGGGCTGCTGGTTGCCGGTCTGGAAGAAGGTGATCGCCGGCTCGTGGTTGATCGCGTCCGTGTGCATCGAGCGCACCAGGCAGAGCCGGTCGGCGACGCCGCCGGTGTGCGGCAGGAGCTCGCTCAGATAGACCCCGTCCTGGCGATTGGCATGCCGGTCGAAGCGGAACATCGAAGGCGCCACCGGGAAGCGCCCCTGACCGCTGGTCATGCCGGTCAGGCGCTGGCCCTTGAAGAACGACTCGGGCAGATCCTGGTCGAAGCGCTCGGCCAGGCCCGGCTTGTGGTCGTAGAGGTCGAGCTGGCTCGGGGCGCCCTCCATGTGCAGGTAGATCACGCGCCGCGCCCGGGGTCGGTGGTGCGGGAAGCGGGCGCCGTCGAAGCCGCGGCCGGCACCATCGGCGGCGCGGGCGGCGGGCGCCAGCAGGCCGTCGAGGGCCAGACCGCCCAGCGCGGC
Source organism: Planctomycetota bacterium (assembly GCA_044359835.1). Classification (GTDB taxonomy): domain Bacteria; phylum Planctomycetota; class UBA1135; order UBA1135; genus JBIKLM01. The sequence goes on along the minus strand of JBIKLM010000013.1, from coordinate 22,243 downwards.
CCCCAGGGAGGCGCCGGTCAGCCCGAAAAAGCGGCGGCGGGTCAGGCCCAGGCGGCGTTCGGCCAAGGGATCCATGGGTCAGCGCGGGTTGGTGGCTTCGAACAGATTGAGGGTGCTGCTGGCCAGGAAGGTCCAAGCGGCCAGCTCGGCCTGATCGAGGCGCGGATCGCGCGGCGCTTCGCCGGCGGCCAGCAAGGCCTCAGCCTTGTGGGGCGCGGCGCGAAAACGGTCGCGGAAGTCCGCCAGGGCCCGGGACAGGGCCGCCGATTCCTCCGGCAGCGGGGCGCGCGCCAGCACGCGGCGGAAGAGCAGCTCGAGGCCGCGCCGCACCAGCTCGGCGGGCATCTCCGGAGCCGGGGCGTAGCCCGCGTCGAGCTCGATCAAGGTGCGCTGGGCCAGGGCCCGCGCCGCTTCCAGGAATTGCACGTCGTTCTGCAGCACCAGGGCCTGCAGCGGCGTCTCGGTGCGGCTGCGCTCGGTGACGCAGAACTCGCGCGTGGGCGCGTCGAAGCTCAGCATCGCCGGGGGCGGCGCGGCGCGCTTCCAATAGGTGTAGAGGCTGCGGCGCCAGAGCGACTCGCCGCTGCCCTGGTCGTAGCGGCGCGTGTTCGACTGCGGCATGGCGACCTCCTCCCACAGCCCCGGCGGCTGGTAGGGCTTTGCCGAGGGACCGCCCAGGCGCTCGACCAGCAGGCCGGCCGCGAACAGGGCCCCGTCGCGGATCTCCTCAGCGGTCAGGCGGCGCCGCGGGTAGCGCCCGAGCAGGCGATCGTCCGGGTCCAGCGGGGCCAGCTCGGGCCTCGAGCGCGAGGACTGCCGGAAGGTGGCGCTGCCCAGCATCAGGCCCAGCAGCGCGCGCTGGTCGTAGCCGCTCTCGACGAACTCGACCGCCAGCCAATCGAGCAGCTCGGGGTGGCTCGGCCGCTCGCCTTGCAGACCGAAGTCGTCGCCGGTCGCCACCAGGCCGCGCCCGAAGACCTCGGCCCACAGGCGGTTGACGAAGACCCGCGCGGTCAGCGGGTTCTGCGGCGAAAACAGCCAGCGCGCCAGGCCGAGCCGGTCGCGCGGCGCCTCGTCGGGCCAGCGCCCGAGCACCGCCGGCACGGAGCGCGCCACGGGACGGGAGCGATCGGGATGGCGATAGTCCCCGCGGGCCAAGACGAAGGTCTCGCGCGGCATGGCCCGCTCGCGCATCACCATGGCCTTGGGCTGGCCGGCGCGCGCGCTGGCCTCCTCGGCGGCCAGGGCCGCCAGGCGCTCGCCGACCTCGCGATAGCGCGGCGAGCGCGCCTCGCGCCAGAGCTCGCGCGGGCGCGCGCCGTCGGCCGGACGGGCGGGGGCCGGCAGGGCCAGGGCCAGGAGCTCGAGGGGATCGACGCCGGGGAGCTCGATCAGGCGCTGAAAGAAACCGGCCTGGCCGCCGGTGTTGACCACCTTGTGCAGCAGGAGATGGCGGCCGGCGGGCAGCTCGACCTCGGCCGCGTCGTCCGATTGGCTCAGGCCGCGCTCGATGCGCCGCTCGTAGAGCGTCTGGCCATCCAGCAGCAGCTCGAGCCCGTCGTCGCTGCCCAGCTCGAAGCGCACGCGGCGCGCGCTGGGCACGATCAGCTCGCGGGCCAGGTACAGGACCTCGCGTCCGGCGGTCTCGAGCTCGTGGCCGGGCCCTTCGGTCAGCCGCTCGTCGAAGCTCCAGCTCCAGCGCCCCTGGCCCTCGTCCTCCGGCACGCGGGGATACTCGACCCCGGCCTCGAGGCGCGTCTGGCGCTCCGGGGCGTAGACCGTGTCGTAGGCCTCGTCGTTGCCGCGGAAGCGGAAGCCCGAAGCGCGCTGGAAGCGTCCGCGGGCGATCGGCAGGCGCCCATCGAGGGCCGCGCCGCCCCGGCCGAAGGACAGCCGCGGGCGCGCGAAGGCGTGGGCCGCCCAGGGCGAATGGTGGTCCAACGTGACCTCGAAGCGGGTGCCCTCAGGGAAGCCCGCGGGCCGCGCGAAGCGCACCAGCAGCCAGCGCGCGCCGGGCCGCTGATGGCCGTCGAGGGCCCACCAGGAGTCCCGCTCGTCGAGCACGTTGAGGGCCGCAAAGTCGCCGTTGTGTTGCTCGTGGCTGGCGCCGACCCAGGCCAGCTCGACCGGCTCTGCTCGGCTTGGGTCCGCGCTCGAGATCGCCTTCACCGCCAGGTGCCGCAGCACGGCGTTGCCGTTGTCGGCGCGTCCGATCTTGCCGCTGCCGCCGGGGCCATCCTCCGGCAGGGCTTCGAGCAGCAGCGTGTCGAAGGCGCCGCCGGTGTAGTCCTGGAACAGGCGCAGCACGTCCTGGGCGGGCCGCGCACCCGCCACGCGGAACGAGCCGTCGGGCTCGGGGAAGAGCTCCGCGCCGCCCTCCGAGCTGCCGCTGGCGGCCAGCGCGACGGGCCATTCGAGCGCGCCTTCGAGCTCGCTGCGGAAGCGCTCCCACTGCTGCTGCTCCTCGGGGTCCTCCGCGAGGCGCTCGGCCTCCAGCCGCTGGCGCTCGGCGAACAAAGCCGCCAAGCGCTCGCGGTCCTCGGGCCGCTCGATCACCACGAAGGGCTCGAAGGCCCGGGTCGGATCGGGCTCTTGGGTGTAGAGACCGGGCTGCTCCACGGAGTTGAAACAGGCGAACAGCCCGTAGAACTCCTCCATCGAGATCGGGTCGTACTTGTGATCGTGGCAGCGCGCGCAGCCCAGGGTCAGGCCCAGGAAGACCGAGCCCGTGGTGGCGACGCGGTCCACGGCGTACTCGACCAGGTACTCCTCGTCGATGGCGCCGCCCTCGTCGGTGGTGACGTGCAGGCGATGGAAGCCGCTGGCGACCTGCTCGTCCTGGCCCGCCTCCGGCAGCAGGTCGCCGGCCAGCTGCAGCGTGCCGAAGCGGTCGAAGGGCAGGTTTTGGCGATAGGCCTCGAGCACCCAGTCGCGCCAGGCCCAGGCCTGCCAACCCGCATCCATGTGGATTCCGGCCGTGTCCGCGTAGCGCGCCTGGTCGAGCCAGGAGCGGGCGCGCTGTTCCGCGTAGCGCGACAGGTAGGGCTCCTCGCTGCACAGGCGGACGATCCAGCCATCGAGGGCCGCGTCGACGCCGCGCTCGGCGCTCTCCAGCGCGAACGCGTCCTGCTCATCCGGCGTCGGCGGCAGGCCGGTGAGCAGCAGGAAGACCCGCCGCAACAGGGCGCTCGGCTCGGCCGCGGGGGCCGGCCGCTGGCCCGCCGCTGCGAGGCGCGCGCCGATGAAGGCGTCGATCGCATTGCGGCCCCAGCCGGAGGCCGTCGGCTCGCCGCCGGGGCGGAAATCCGCGGGCAGGCTCGGCGGCGCCGCGCGCTCGGGCGGCACGAAGGCCCAGTGCTCGGCCCAGGGCGCGCCGGCTTCGAGCCAGGCCAGCAGGCGGCCGCGCTCTTCCGCGCTCAGCTGCCGGTGGGCTTCCGGCGGCGGCATGCGCTCCGCGGGATCGCTCGAGCGCAGGCGCTCGACCAGCTTCGGCAGCGCCGTTTGCACCGCCTCGGGCTGGTCCAGGCGCAGCCCGGCGGCGCGGGTGCCCGCATCCGGGCCGTGGCACTGGAAGCAGGCGTCCGAAAGCACCGGGCGCACCAGCCGATCGAAGTCGGGCGCCTCCGAGGCCTGCTGGGCGCTCCCGGGCGCCGCGGCGAGCAGGGCGGTCAGCAGGGTTGAGGGGAGCCAGGGGAGCTTCCGGATGCGCGCCGTGGGCATCGCGCCATCCTAGGGTCGTCCCACAATTCTGGGGACGTCGCGCCGGGCGGCGCCGAAGCGCCGGGAAGCGGGGGCCCCTCGAGCGGATCGGAGCGCGGCACGATCCCGTCAGCCGCGGCCGGCCAGCAAGCCCGGCCCGCACGCCCGGCCGCGCTGGATCCGGCGGCCCGGAGCGGTCCCTCAACGCCGCGGGCTGGCCGCTTTCCAGGGCTGGGCGAAGGGCTCGGGCTCGAGCCCGACGAGCAGCGGCGGCCGCGGCCCCTCGAGGTCCGCACCGACCGCGGCCACCAGCCGGCGCAGGCGCTCCATCTCGAACAGGCCCGTGGCGATGCGCAGCCCGACGAGCTTGCCCTCCAACAGGTGCACCTGCAGCGCGGCCAAGCGCTGGACCTCGGCGTCCTTGCCGCAGGCATGCCAGCACAGGGTCACGATCGAGGTCAGGTGCTCGATGGCCTTGCCCAGGCGCTGCAGCGGGATCTGCGCCCGGGTCAGCTCGAGCTGGAACCACAGGTTCACGAACAGATAGCTCCAGCGCAGGCGCTCGAGGCGCGCTTCGGCGCGGCGGGCCGGGGCGCGCAGGGCCTCGGGCAGGCTGCGATAGCGCGGCAAGAGCGCGGCCGGGACCAGCGCCAGGGGCAGGCGCGCCAGCTGGCGCAGCCCGTTGGCCAGGATCCAGCCGACCAGAGCCCAGAAGGAAGCCAGGCCGAAGAGCGCCAGGCTGGCGCGCAGGCACTTGCCGGGGGCGCGCAGGAAGGTCGCCGGGTCAATGCGCAGGATGCGCTGTTCGGCGGGCACAGGCTGGCCGTCGGGACCGCGGTTGAGGCCCTCGATCACGCCGAGCAGGCCCGCCAGGTAGCGCCCGGTGAACCCGGCGGTCAGATCCTTGACCATGCCCATCAGGATCAGGTCGTCCTCGCCCTCGACCACGCCGAAGACGTGCAGGTTGGCGCGCGCTTCGCTGCTGCGCTGACCCAGATGGAACGTGCGGCCGCCGAGCACGTGCTCGGTCGCGTGCAGGCTCTCCAGGGCCGTGCCGGCCGCCGCCGATTTGGTCAGGTCGCGCAGGCCGGCCAGGTCAGCCCCGGCCGCGTCCTGGTCGAGGGACAGATGCGAGAGCGCGCGCGCCTGCAGGGCGCCGCCCAGCACCTTGCCGAGGTTCAGCCGCGGCAGCTCGTGGCGCACCACGCGCCCGCCGACGCCGTCGCGTTGCCGCGCGAAATGCAGGGCGTCCGCGGCCAGCATGCGCTGGTAGCCGGCCGACATGGCCGCCAGCATGCAGCGCCCGAGGCGCAGGCAATAGAACAGCACCTCGACGCCGTCGGCTTCGATCTGGTTGTGCTTGGGGATCGGGAAGTTGTCGAACGACAGCCGCGAATTGTGATTGGCTTGGAAGGCCGAAACCCCGGTGGAGCGGCACTCGAAGTCGAAGTCCGCCAGGCTGCCGTCCGGGAGGGGCTGCCCGCGCTGCACGTCGGCGCTCGGCAGCTCGAGCACGAACAGGCCGACCTGCTTGCCGCCCAGGCCCAGGCGCGCCACCAGCCCCACCAAGGCGCCGTGGGTCGCGTTGGTGATGTAGAGCTTGGCCCGGTCGCCGCTGGCGAACAGGCGCCAGCAGCCCGCCGCCTCGTCCCACTCCACGTAGGCCCCGACCTTCTTGGCGTTGACGCCCACGCCCACCTCGGTCAACCCGAAGGCCATCAGGCGGCCCTCGGACAGCATCGGCAGGAACAGGCTCTTCTGCGCGCCGGTGCCGTAGGCGAGCAGCGAGCCGGCGCCGATCGTGAGCTGGCCCGAGATCTCGACCGCCAGGGCTCCGAGGCCGTTGGCGGCCAGCTCCTCTTCGAGCAAGGCCAGCTCGGTGTAGCTGCTCCCGGCGCCGCCGTAGGGGGCGGGCACGGTGAATCCATAGGCCTTTTCGCGGGCCAGGGCGCCGCGCAGCTCGGCCGAGAGCTTGCCGTTGGCCGTGAAGGCCTGCCCGCGGCCGAGGCACTCGAGCGCCGCGGACAGGGCCGCCTGGGCGGCCGGGCCGGGGCCCGCCTCGGACAGCCGGCCCCCGGCGCGCAGCTCCTCCGGCGGCGGCGGCGGGCCGTAGATCAGCCGCTCGACCAGGCTCCGGCGGCGGGCCTGCAGGCGCCGCTTGGCGCCCTCGGCCGCGTCGTCGAGGGCGGCCACATCGCGGGCCGACTGAGCGTCGCCGGCGGCCGCCAGGGCCCGCGAGGCGGTCGAGGCGGTCGTGGGCGGCAGGGTCTCGGCGTTCGGGCGGGTCATGGATTCACCGACAGGGTGTGTAGGCGCTGATCGGACCGTTGCGAGCCCAGCCTTTTACCTCCCCGCCGGGTCGACCCGGCCCAGCGCGGGCCCGGGAAGCCGACGGGCGGGCGCGAATCCGGGCAGCCCGAGGCGCTGCCAGCACAGCCGCGGGCTTCCGCTGGCGCCTCGGCCCCCTAGCATGTCGGGGTGAGCGCCGCCGCGGACCCGCAGACCTCTCCCTGGAGCCAGCCGGAGCGGCTTCCGGAGGCCCTGGCCGCCGCCTGGGGCGATCTGGAGGCGCGCTGCCGCAAGCTGGCGAAGCGCCGGCGCCTGGCCGTGGATTCGATCCATCAGCTGCGCCGCGCCTGCCGCGCCCTGGAGGCGGCCACCCTGCTGGTGGCCCCGGACGATCAGCCGGCCGGCCGCCGGGCTCGCCAACGGCTGCGGCGCCTGCGGCGGCGCGCGGGCGAGCTGCGCGACATGGACGTGGCGCTGGCCTGGCTCGATCGCCTGGCCAAGCGGCGCCGCTTCGCGGCCCTGGCGCAGGCCGCGCGGCGGCCCCTGGCCCAGCGGCGCGGCCGGGGCCAGGCCCGGCTGCTCAGCTTCCTGGCGCGCCATCCGCGCGGCGGACTGGCCCGCGCGGGCCGCGAGCTCGCCGAGCACCTGACCAAGGAACCGGCCGACCCGTGGAGCGCCCTGGGCGGCCTCGAGCTGGCGTTGTTCGAGCGCCGCCGCCGCACACCGCTCGAGCCCGAGGCGCTGCACCGCCTGCGCATCGCCGGCAAGAAGGTGCGCTGGGCGCGCCGCGCCCTGGGCCTCGAAGCCCCCGGCCAGGATCCCCTCGGCGGCCTGGTCTCGGCCCTCGGCGACGCCCACGACCTGTGGGTCACCTGCCGCTGGCTGGAGCGCCTCCTACCCGCCGCCACGGAGCCCGCCGCCCGCCGCGCCCTGGCGCGCCTGTCCGGGCTGGCCGAGGTGGCCCATCGCCGCGCGGCCGAGCGCTGGATCGGCCCTCCGCCCCTCTCCGAGACGATCGAGCCCGAACCGATCCAGCTCGAAGTGCTGGCCGACGCCGAAAGCGCCTTCGCCCCCGCCACCCCCACCGAACCGCCCGCCCCCGCGATCTGGCGCCCGGACACCTCGCCGAAGCCGCCCTCCGCGCCGAATTGAGCCCGCTCGCCCGGCGTCGATCGGACCCGGGCGAAAACCGCGCGGCGCGCTCGGCGAGCCTGGCTGCGGGTCGATCTGCGCCGCGGCCGCGAGCGCCGCCTGAGTAGCGCGACAAGCGAGCCCACGTGCGAAGGCCAACCAGGCCCCGTGCGACGGGGAGCAAGGTTGCCGTGCGCTGCGGAAAACGAATCCACGCCTGGCACGCTGCGAGCCCCGAAGAGCGGCGCATCGGCTTGGCCCGCAGCTGCGAGCGCCCTGCGGCCCGCCGACGAAGGCGGCCCTCACCCTCACTTCCGTTCCAAGCCTCTCCTAGCCGTCTCCAGCCCTTTCGGCGACTCCTAGCCGTTCGGAGCGGCGCGGGGGTCGTCTGCGTGGGGCACAGGGGCGGGGCTGCGGCGGCGGCGCAGGTGGATCGCCAGGAGGGCCACGTCCGGGGGGTTGACGCCGGCGATGCGGCCGGCGGCGCCCAGGGTGCGGGGCCGCAGGCGGGTCAACTTTTCGCGGGCTTCGTTGGAGAGGCCCTGGATCGCGGCGAAGTCGAGGTCGCTGGGCAGCTCCTGCTGCTCTTGCGCGCGCAAGCGCTCCACGTCCTGGCGCTGGCGCTCGACGTAGCCGGCGTACTTGATGTCCGCTTCGAGGGCCGCGAGCAGGTCCGGCTCGAGCGAGAGGGCCTGCAGCGCGGGGCAGCGCGGCAGCAGGCCGAAGATGTCGCGGTCGGGGCGGCGCAGGACCTCCGCCAAGCTGCGCGCGGGCTGCTCGGGATCGCGCTGGCTCTCGAGCAGCCGGCGGCCCTGCTCGAGGCGCGCGCGGCGGCCCTCGGCCAGGGCGGCCGCCTGGGCGTCGATCAGGCCGATCTCCCGGGCGCGGGGCGCGAGGCGCTGGTCGCAATTGTCGCCGCGCAGGGTCAAGCGGAATTCCGCGCGGCTGCTGAACATGCGATAGGGCTCGGTCGGCGCGGAGACCACCAGATCGTCGACCAGCACGCCCACGTAGGCCTCGTGGCGGCCGAGCACGAAGGCCGGCCGGCCGCTGGCCCACAGGGCCGCGTTGGCCCCGGCCACCAAACCCTGGGCCGCGGCTTCCTCGTAGCCCGAGGTGCCGTTGATCTGACCGGCCAGATACAGCCCGGGAACCCGCGCCAACGCCAGGGTCGGATCGAGCTGGCTGGGCATCACGAAGTCGTACTCGACGGCGTAGCCGTGGCGCAGGAAGCGCGCCCGCTCGAGGCCCGGGATCGTGCGGATGAAGGCCTCCTGGACCTCGGCGGGCAGCGAGGTCGAAACGCCGTTCACGTAGACCACGTCGGTCGAGAGGCTCTCGGGCTCGAGGAACAATTGGTGGCGCTCGCGATCGGCGAAGCGCATGACCTTGTCCTCGACCGAAGGGCAATAACGCGGGCCGACCCCGCGGATGCGCCCGGCGTACATCGGCGCGCGATGGATGTTGGCGCGGATCAGCTCGTGGGTGCGCGGATTGGTGTAGGTGATGCGGCAATCGACCTGCGGCAGGCTGGGGAACGTGGCGCGGTCGGTGCGGAACGAAAACGGTTCGGGCTCTGGATCGCCGGGCTGGGGCTCGAGGGCTTCCCAGTCGAGGCTGCCGCGGGCCAGCCGCGGGGGCGTCCCGGTCTTGAGCCGGCCCATTTCGAGCCCCAGGGCCAGCAGGGAGGCGCTCAGCGACTCGGCGCTCTGCTCCCCCACGCGGCCTCCGGAGCTCTGCGCCTCGCCGGTGTGCATGATCGCGCGCAGGAAGGTGCCCGTGGTCACCACGGTGGCGTGGGCGCGCACCCGCCGGCCGTCCGCCAGCACGGCGCCGACCACGCGCGGGCCGCCGGCGGGTCCCGCTCCGGCTTCGATCCAGAGCCCCTGGGCGGCGCCTTCGAAGGCTTGCAGGCCGGGCGCGGACAGAGTGCGCTCGGTCACGAATTCGCGATAGAGGTGCCGATCGGCCTGGGCCCGCGGGGCGCGCACCGCGAAGCCCTTGGCGGTGTTGAGCATGCGGAACTGGATCCCGGTCCGGTCGATGGCCTCGCCCATCAGCCCGCCCAGGGCGTCGACCTCGCGGGCCAGCTGACCCTTGGCCAGGCCGCCGATGGCCGGGTTGCAGCTCATCTCGCCGATGCGGTCCAAGCGGAAAGTGCACAGCCCCACGCGCACCCCGAGGCGCACCGCCGCCAGGGCCGCTTCCACGCCGGCGTGGCCCCCGCCGATCACCAGCACGTCCAGCTCCGCGGGGCCGAGCGGGCCGGGGTGCGGGTGGGAGCGCGGGGCGCTGCTCGCTGCGGCGGTCATGGCAGCAATGTAGCCCTGGAAGGGGCTCTCCAAGGCGGCCCGCGAGCGCCGCGGGAGCGGCCGAGGGCGCTCGCGGCGGGGAAGCGCGGCGCCGCGGGGTTCGGTCGCGGGCCGGCCCTGGCCGATGGAGGGGCATGCGTTCCTGGCTGCTGCGCCGGCGCCACCAGCTGCGGGCTCTGTACGGGCTGCCGCCGGAGGAGCGTCTGCGGCCCCTGCTGGAGGCGGCGCGGAGCGAGCCAGATCGGCCGGCGGAGAGCCGCGCGGGCGAGCCCGAGCGGGCCCGCCCGGACCCGGACCGGGCCGGCTGGCTCTGGCCGCGCCGCCAGAGCGGCTGAGGGACCCGCGGCCGTTAAGCTCAGGGCATGCGCGCGTGGATCGCCTCCGGGCTGCTGGCCCTGCTGTTCTCTGGATCGCCCGCGGCCGCCCAGGACCTCGAGGGTCTGCTGGAGCGCGCCCGCAGCGGCCGTGCGGAGGAGATCGCCCAGCGCGCGCCGCAGGTGCGCGGCTGGATGGTGGAGCTGGTCGCGCTGCGGCTCAAGTCCGGCGGCGGGGCCTCGCGGGACGCCCAGCGCCTGCGCGACAAGCTCGTCCAGGCGGGCGCCGCGGGCGGGCTGGCCCTGCTCGATTTCTTCGACCTGTCGCCAGACTCCCCGGGGTTGGCGGCGATCAAGGGCGGACCGCCGCCGCTGCCCGACAGCAAGCAGGCCACGCTCCTGGCCCTCGAAGAGGCCAGCCTGGCGCTCGAGCGGCTGCACAGCCCAGCCTTGGTTCCGGCCCTGATCGCCGGGTTCCAGAGCGCCCTGCCGCCGGTGCGCGCCGCGACGCTGGCGCTGCTGCCCAAGCTCGGTGCTCCGGAGCTCGCCATCCCGTTCCTGGAAGCGCGTTATGAGCAGAACGGCCTCGAGCGCAGCCTGCGGGCCGAAGCCCTGCGCGGCCTGTTGGCCCTCGATGAGCCGAAACGCAGCGCGCGGATCTCGCGGGCCCTGGCCAGCGAGCCCGCCAACCTGGCCGAGGTGGCCCTGCGCTACCTGATCACCACGGAGGACCCCAGCAAGGACGCGGAGGTCGACGCCCTGGCGCGCGACCCGGCGCGCGCGCCGGCGCTGTTCGACGCGCTCTACCTGTATTGGCGCACCCTGCCGAAGACCCTCGGGGCGCAGGAGCTCTTGACCTGGCTCGGCTGGATCGGCACGGAGACCCTGCCGCGCGAACAGGCCCCGCTGCTGCTGGTGCGCCTCGGGCGCCTGCCCCTGCCCGCCAAGGAGCTCGAGCCGCGCGTGCGCGAACTGGCCGCCGACCTGCCGGCGCCGATCGACCGCGCGGCCAAGATCCTGCTGGCCAACCTGGGCGACAAGGCCGTGCGGCGCGAGTTGCTCGACCAGGCCGACCTGGCCATCGAACGGGCCCAGGAAGACGCCTGGACGGCGTTGCAAGCCCGCGCCGAGCTGCTGCTCGACCTCAACGACCCCGGCGCGGCCCTGGACGACTTGAAGCGCGTGCTCAAGCTGAACCAAGGGGCCTCGCCCTTCGTGCGCCGCGGGGGCTTCCTGGCCCAGGCCCGCGCCTACGCCTTGCAGAGCAAGCTGGACAAGGCCGCGGAGGCCCTCGAGGAGGCGCGCCTGCCGGCGGACGAGCGCGTCAAGCTGCGCGCCGATCCGGATTTCGCCGAGCTGCTGGCCCACCCGCGCCACGGCGAAGTGCTGCGCCGCTGAGGGAGCTCCACGGGCCGGACCGGCCGCGGCCCGCCCGGCGCCCCCGTGGGGCCCGCGCTCCCCCGGGGATAGGGCCGCCCCGCGGCTCGCCCGGCGCAGGCGGACGCCCAAAGGCCGCCCAGGCCGCCCAGGCATGGCAGGCGGCCCGCGGGCTTCTCGCAGGGGCGGGAATCGGCCCCCCCGCGGGCTCCGGGGCGCCCCGGACTCTGCCGATGGCGGAAGTATGTCCTGGTCCTGGACCCGCCTGCTGGCTCGTGCGCCGCGACCCGAACCGGGGCCCGACGATCCGCCGCCGCCCCGAGACCCCAGGCGCGCGGCCCTCGGACAGGCCTACGTGGCCCTCTCCAACCGCCTGCTCTGGCTGGGCGAGCGGCTGCTGTTCCCGCGGCTGCCCCGCGCCCCGCGCCGGGTCGGGGTCTGGCGGGTCGGGCAGGTCGGCGACCTGCTGGCGGCCCTGCCGGCCCTGGAGGCCATCCGCGCGGCCCATCCCGAGGCCGAGCTGGTGCTGCTGAGCTCCCCCGGACCCGCTTCGGCGCCGGGGGCCAAGGAGCTGCTCAGCGCCGGCGGCCCGGCCGATCGGCTGTGCCTGTGGAGCCGCGAGGAGCTGGCCGCGCCGGGGGGCCGGCGCCGCTGGCGCGAGCGCATCGCCGAGCTCGGACTCGAGCGCGTCTATGTGTTGCCGCAGGAGCTGACCGGGCCCCTGGCCGAATGGCGCCACCTGCTGGCCCTGCGCTGGGCCGGGGCGCGCGGCGTGCGCGGGGCGCGCATCCACAACGCCCACGGGCTCGGCGCCGCGATCGCGCGCGCCCACGACCGCTCGCGCCCCTGGCCGCGGGAGAGCGAGCGCCTGCTGGCCCTGTGCGCGCTGCCGGCGAGCCCGGCGCCGCGCGGGCTCGAGCTCCGGGAGTCGGAGCGCCGCCGCGCCGCGGAGCGGCTGCGCGCGGCCCTGGGCCAGGGCGGCTCGGCGGCCTGGGCTGGCGCCGGCTCGGCGCAAGACCCGCTGCCGACCGCGCTCCTGTGCCTGGCGCCGGGTTCCAAGCTGGCCTCCAAACGCTGGCCCGAGGAGCGCTTCGCCGAGCTGGCGCGACGCTGGTGCCAGCGCGGCGGCAGCGCGGCGGTCCTGGGCGGCGCCGGCGAGCGCGAGCTCGGCGACCGCATCGCGGCGATCGCCGGACCGCGGGTCGCCAACCTGTGCGGCCAGCTGGGCCTGCGCGAATCGGCGGCCCTGCTCGAGCAGGCCGCCGCGCTGCTCAGCAACGACTCCGGTCCAGCCCATCTGGCGGCGGCCGTGGGCTGCCCCGGGGTGGTGCTGTTCGCGGGGACCGACCGCGCCGGCCTGTGGCTGCCCCACGGCGAGACCCTCGGCGCCCTGCGGGCGGAGCTCGCCTGCGCGCCCTGCTACCGCCCAGTTTGCCCATACGACAACGCCTGCCTGCGCCGCTTGGACCTGGCGCGGGTCGAAGGCGAGCTGTGGACCCGCGCCCGGCGGTTGCCGCAGCCCCAGGATCCCGAGCGCCCGGCGCCCGAGCCCCCGGCGCCCCTGCCCAGCGCACGCCCGACGGCTGCGCGCGCGCTCTGACGGAAGTGAGGCCAAGGCGAGTTCCCGCGGCCGCGCAGGACACGCGGACCCGCAGCAGAACCCAGGCCCCGGTGGAGCGGCCGAACCCCGCGGCCGAGCCCCGCGGCCACCGGCGCCGCGGCCCGCGCGTCGGAACCGGCCCCGGGAATCGCCGCGGCGGGCGGAGCGGCGGCGCAAGGACCTTGCGCAGGCGACCGATACGGCCGGGGTCGGACCGGAAAAAATGCACCTCCCCCCCCTGCTCCCCGCCCTCCTGGCCCTGGTTCTCCTGGCGCCGAGCTGCGTCCAAGCGCCCCCGCTGGTCGAAGCCGATCTTCCGCCGGAGACCCTGCCGAACGCACCCCCGCCGCCGCCCTTCACCCTGGGCGCCGGGGACGTGCTGACGCTCAACATCGCCGGCCACCCGGACCTGGCCCGGCCCGAGGTGCCCCTGCGCATCGACCCGGACGGCAACCTAGTGCTGCCGCTGATCGGCAGCGTGCGCCTGGCCGGGCTTTCCGTGGTCGAAGGCAAGCAGGCCCTCGAGGCCGCCCTGGCGCGCTTCGTGGTCGAGCCGCAGGTCGGCCTTTCGGTGCACACCTACGCCGCCCGCCAGGCCTTCGTGCTGGGCGAGGTCGAGCGCCCGGGCGGCGTGCCCCTCGATCGCCCGCTCAATCTGCTGCAGGTCCTGTCCCTGGCCGGCGGCGTGCGCGAAGGCGGCGATCGCGAGCAGGTGGCGCTCTTGCGCGTGCAAGCGGGGCAGCTGGCGGTGCACTTCTTCGACGCCGCCACGCCGGATGCCAGCGGCCTATTGCCGGTCTATCCCGACGACCTGATCTTCGTGCGCCTCTCGCGCGGCGGCGTGTTCCGCGAGCAGATCGTGCCGGTGCTGAACGCAGCCGCGCCGATCTTTGGCTCGATCACCAACCTGGTCGTGGTCTCCGACGCGCTCGACAAATGAATCCCTTCGCGAAGGCAGGCGCGGGCCTGGTGCCGGCGGGCTTCGATTGGGCTGAGTTCCTGGACGCTGCCCGGCGGCGGCCCCTGTGGGTCCTCGCCGGCGCCCTGGCGGGCCTCGGGGCGGCCCTCGCTTTCCTCGGCCGCAGCGAGCCGGTGTACCGTGCCGAGGCGACCTTGATGCTCGAGAAGAGCGAGCACAGCGACGGCGTGCTGGGCGACCTGGCGCGCCTGACCGCGGCGCCCGCTGCGGCGGCCGAGATCGCCGTGCTCGAATCGCGCACGCTGGCGGAGGCCACCGTGTCCGATCCCCGGGGCGGGGGCCTGGCGGCCTTCGAACAGGCCGCGATCGAACCGCACCTCGGGCTCTCGACGCGCGTCGAAGACCTGGGTCTCGCGCCCCTCGCGGGGCTGTGGTCGCGTCTCTCCGGCCGCATCGAACCGGAGGGCCATCTGCGCGCCCGCTTCGAAGACCTGCGCGGGGAAGCGCCGGAGGCGCTGGAGCTGCGTGTGACCGCGCCCGGCCGGGTCGAGCTGTCCCAGGGCGGCTTGATGGCCGAGTGGCAAGCCTTCGACTTCGTGCCCGGCATGCCCTTCGAAGCCTGCGGAGCGCTGCTGACCCTGGAACCGGTCGGCGAGGTGCTGGGCAAGCGCTTCCGGCTCGAGCGCCAGACGGCGGCCGACGCCGTGCGCCGGCTGATGGGCAACACGCGCGTGGTCGAGACCCAGCGCAACTCGGGCGTCCTGGCGGTGACCGTCTCCGACAGCCACCCGCTGCGCGCCGCGGCGGCCACCAATGCGATCTGCGCCAACTACTTCCGGCAGGTCGTGCAGAAGGGCCGCGACCGAGCCAGCACCACCGTCGAGTTCATCGAGAGCCAGCTGGCCGTGCAGCAGGCCGCCCTGGAGGGGGCCGAAGCGGCGGTGACCGAGCTGCGCCGGCGGCACCCGGACCTGATCGACCTGCCCAGCGCCGCCGCGGCGATCGCCGGGGACCTGTCGGACCTGGAGCTCGAGCGCATGCGCCTGGAGGTCGAGCAGAAGGCCCTCGAAGAAGCGGCGGCGCTGTTCGCCGAGCGGCGCTACGAGGCCCTCTCGCGGCTCGGCGAGCAGCTCTCCGATCCGCTCTCCCAGAGCCTGATCGAGCAGCTCTCGACCCTCTCGATGCAGCGTCTGACGATCGGCTTGTCCGCGGACCAGCCAGCGCGCCTGGCGCTGCAGGCCCGCGTCGACCAGCTGGCCGGCTTGGCGGACGAGCTCGGCTTGCAGATCGAGGCCCTGGAGGGCCTGGTGGCGCGCCTGCGCGCCGGCGACCAGGGCGCGGCCGCCCTGTTCGCGGAGCAGGCCGAGAGCGGCGTGGCGGCCGATCCGCTCAGCCGCGCGCTGCTCGAGCGCATCGCCTCGGCCCGCGCGGAGCGCGACCGCTGGGCCGCGGAGGTCACCCCCGAGCACCCGAGCCTGCAGAAGGCTGCGGGCTTCCTGGCCCAGCTCGAGCAGCAGCTCGTCGCGCACCTGACGTCGCGCCTCGCGGGCCTGCGCGAGCTGCTTGCGGGGCGCCTGGACCTGGTGGCACGGGCGCGCCTCAGCCTGGAGCAGGCCCCCGGCCAGAGCCTGGCGGCCCTGGACCATGCCCAGGAGCAGGTCGAAGGCCGCACCGCCCAGCACCTGGTGGAGCGCTCGCGCGCCCTGGCCCAGCAGCTGGGCGAGCTGGCCGGCTATCGCAGCGCGCTCGAAGAGCGCCTCGAGACCCTGCCGGAGGTCGAGCGCGAACTGGCCGCGCCGCTGCGCCAGCTCGAGACCCACAAGGAACTGACCGCTTTCCTGCTGCGCTCCCTGCAGGAAGCCGAGATCAAGCGCGCCGCCTCCGCGCCGGCCGCCACCTTCATCGACCCCGCCGAGGCCCCGGCCCAGCGCTACACGCCGCGGGTCGGGCTGACCCTGGTCTTCGGCGCCGCCCTGGGACTGGCCGCGGGCCTGTTCGCCGCCTTCGGCCGCGAGCGCCTGCGCGGCGCGCTGCACACCGACAAGGCCCTCGAGCAGGTCACCGGGCTGCCGATCCTCGCCACGGTCCCGGACTTCCGCCGCGGCCGGGCGCGCGTGACGGGAGCCCCCAAGGAATTCATCGCCATGCGCGATGCACCCCACGGCCCGATCGCCGAGGCCTATCGCAGCCTGCGCGCCAACCTGCGCTTCGCCGCCGGCGAAGGCCAGCAGCCGCGCACCCTGGCGGTGACCTCCTGCGCCCCGGGCGAAGGCAAGTCGACCACCAACGTGGACCTAGCCTGGGCCTTCGCCACCGGCGGCCGCCGCGTGCTGCTGGTCGATGCGGACATGCGC
Organism: Planctomycetota bacterium; assembly: GCA_044359835.1. Classification (GTDB taxonomy): domain Bacteria; phylum Planctomycetota; class UBA1135; order UBA1135; genus JBIKLM01. Next base: position 6,248 of record JBIKLM010000013.1, on the reverse strand, counting down.
CGGCCCTCGGTGCACCGCTATCTGGGCCGGCCGGCGGGCCCCGGCCTGGCCGAGGCCCTGTGCACGCCGGTCGATTGGCGCAGCCTGGTGGCCCCCACCGGCAATCCGGACCTGTCCGTGCTGATGGCGGGCCGCCTCGAAGGCGGCGCCGGCGAGGCCCTGACCGGCCCGCGCGCCAACGAGCTGATCCGCGAGCTGGAGGCGGCCTACGACCTGGTGGTGTTCGACCTGCCGCCGGCGCTGGTGGTCGCGGACGTCGAGTCCTTTGCGCACAGCTTGGACGCGATCGTGCTGCTGTATCGCTGCGGCGGTCTGCCGGCCGCGGCGGTCGAGACCGCTTGCGTGCGCCTGCGCCAATCGGGGGCCAACCTGGTCGGCGCGGTGATGAACGCCTACCGCCACGAGCGCCGCGGGGGCGGCTACTACGGCGCCTACGGCGGCTACGGCAAGAACGCCTACTACCTCGAAGGATCGAAGTCCGCCGCGCGCGCGGCGAGCTGAGCCATGGCGACCCTCGAGCGCCGCCCGGGGCCGAGCCCTGCAGCCCGCCCGATCGCAGCCGGCCCGATCGCAGCCGGCCCGATCGCAGCTGGCGCTGCCGAGGTCGCCGGCCGGAGCCCGGCCGGCCCGCGCCCGGTCCGGCTGCTCTATCTGGTCAGCCACCCAATCCAATACCAAGCGCCCCTGCTGGCGCTGCTGGCGCGCCAGCCCTGGCTCGAGCTCGAGGTGGCCTTCCTGAGCGACCGCTCGGTGCGCGGCCACTTCGATCCGGGCTTCGGGCGCAAGCTGTGCTGGGACGTGGACCTGCTCACGGGCTATCGGCACCGCTTCCTGGAGGCGCGCTTCGGGGCCGCTGGACTCGACCTGCTGCGCCCTTGGTCCAAGGGGTTGCGGGAACTGATCGATCCGCGGCGCTTCGACGCCGTGTGGCTGCACGGCTACGCCCAGATCAGCCTGCTGGAGGCGCTCATGACCGCGCGGCGGGCCGGCCTGCCGGTGCTGCTGCGCGGCGAATCCCTGCTGCACGGGCGCCGGCGGAACGACTGGCGCGCGCGGCTGCGGGCCCTGTGCCTGCCGCCGCTGCTTTCCCAGGTCTCGGCCTGCCTGACGATCGGCAGCCACAACCGGGACTTCTATCGGTCCTATGGAGTCCCCGAGGAGCGCCTGTTCTCGATGCCCTACGCGGTCGACAACCAGCGCTTCGAGCGTGCGGCCCGCGAGGCCGCACCGGGACGCGAGCGCCTGCGCGCCGAGCTCGGGCTGCGGCCCGGGCGGCCGGTGGTGCTGTTCGCCTCCAAGTTCCAGCCCAAGAAGCGCGCCGGGGACCTGCTCGAAGCGGCGCTGGCGCTCGGCGATGGCGGCACCGAGTTCGAGCTGCTGCTGATCGGCGATGGCGAGGAGCGCGGCCCGCTCGAGCGCCGCGCCGCCGGCCGGCCCGGCGTGCACTTCCTGGGCTTCCGCAACCAGACCGAATTGCCGCGCTTTTACGACCTGGCCGACCTGTTCGTGTTGCCCTCGGACTACGAGCCCTGGGGCCTGGTGGTCAACGAGGCCATGGCCTCGGGCACGCCGGTCCTGGCCAGCGACCGGGTCGGCTCCGCCCGCGACCTGATCGAGCCCGGCCAGAACGGCTGGATCTTCCCGGCCGGCGACGTGGCCGCCCTCGCGGCAACCTTGCAGGCGGCCCTGGCGGACCGTGAGGCCCTGGCGCGCGCCGGGGCCCTGGCCGCCGAGCGCATGGGCCGCTGGGACTTCGAAGCCGACCTGGCCGGCCTGCGCGCGGCGCTCGGTTCCCTGGGGCTCGCGCCGTGAGGATCCGGTCATGAAGATCCTGTACGTCGGCGAGCTGGCGCCCTCGACGCGCTCGGCCCAGCGCGCGCGGGCGCTGCGCGCCCTGGGCCACCGCCTGACCACGATCAGCCACGCGCTCGAGAGCCTGGACGGCCGCCCGCCGGCGGCGACGCTGCTCGAGCGGGCCTGCTATCGCCTGGGCTGGCCCCTCGACCTGGCCGGGCTCAATCGCCAACTGGCTACGGCCCTCGAGCAGGGCCCCTACGACCTGCTGTGGGTCGAATGCGGCCGGGCTCTGTGGCCCGCGACCCTGGCCGAGCTGCGCCGGCGCGCACCGGACCTGCCGGCGCTGTTATTCAGCGAGGACGATCTGTTCCTGCCCCACAACCGCTCGCGCTTCCAGAGCGCTTGCCTGCCGCTCTACGACCTGGTCGTGACCACCAAACGCCGCAACCTGGTGGACGGCGAATTGGCCCGCCTGGGGGCGCGGCGCGTGCACTACGAGCCCAAGAGCTACGACCCGGAGCTGTTCAAGCCGCGCGAGGTCAGCCCCGCCGAGCGCCGGGCCTACGGCGCCCCGATCGGCTTCGTGGGCAGCTATGAAGAGCCGCGCGCGGAGGCGCTGGTGGCCTTGGCCGAGGCCGGGCTGTCCGTGCGCGTGTTCGGCAACGGCTGGGGGCGGCTACGCGGCGCGCCCCGCCAGCTCTGTCTCGAAGGCCGGCCGCTGTTGGCCCGCGAATACGCGCTTTCGATCGCTGCCTGCGATCTGTCCCTGGGCTTCCTGCGGCACAAGAACCGCGACCAGCACACCGATCGTTCGATCGAGATACCGGCCGCGGGCGGGCTCTTGCTGGCGGAGCGCAGCGGCGAGCACCAGGACCTGTTCGCCGAGGGCCGCGAGGCGCTCTATTTCGCCGGGGCGGGCGAGCTGGTCGAAGTGGCGCGCGCGGCCCTCGCGGATCCAAAGCGCAGCGCGGCCATCCGGCGCGCGGGGCGGCAGCGGGTCCTGGAGCTGAATCTCGAGCACCAGGGCGCCTGCGCGCGCATCCTGGCGGCCCTGGCGGCGGCTTGCGGCGCTGCCTCCGCGGCGGCTGGCGGGACCTCGACTGCCGACCCGCTGCGCCAGCCCCAGGGCGCTGGGGCCGCTGCCCTGGCCAGCGCGGGTCCGGCGGCGGACGCAAGCCCGGAGCGTCGCCTGGGCGAACGGGCGGGCGCGGCCCTCGAAGAGGCCGCTGCAGCGCTGCCGCGCCGTGCGCAACCGGCTGCGAGCGCGGGACGTTCCGCTGCACTCCCCAGCCCGGCCGACGAGGGAGCTGCGAGCGTCTGCAGAGCCGGCGCGCCTGCGCAGCAGGTCCCGCGCGGCCAAGCCGCCGAGGTCGAGCGGCCATGAAGGTCACCCTGTCGGTCTACGGCCGCTTCCACGGCTTCGACCTGGCCCGCGAACTCGAGCGCCAGGGCGCCCTCGAGCGCCTGATCAGCTCCTACCCGGGCCGGGTGGCGCAGCGCTTCGGCGTGCCCCGGGAGCGCTTCGTCAGCTTGCTGCCTTTCGAGCTCTACGGGCGCGCCGCGCGGCGCCTGCCGGCGGCCCTGCGGAGGCGCCTCGAGCCCCTGGCCCACGGGCCCTTCGCCGCGGCCGCGGCGCGCTGCCTGCCGGCCCGCCCGGAGGTCTTCGTGGGCTGGTCGGGGTCGTCCCTGGCGGCGCTCGCAGAGGCCCAGCGGCGCGGCGCCCTGACGGTGCTCGAGCGCGGCAGCGCCCACATCGAAGCCCAGTGCGAGCTGCTCGAGGGGGCCTACCGCGCCGCGGGTCTCCGCCCCGAGCTGCCGCCCGCCTCGATCGTGGCCCGCGAGCTCGAGGAATACCGACGCGCCGACCTGATCGCGGTGCCCTCCAGCTTCGTGGCCGAGACCTTCCTGCGCCGGGGCTTCGCACCAGAGCGCCTGCTGATCAACCCCTACGGCGTGGACCTCGAGCGCTTCCGACCGGCGCCGGAGCTGGCGCCCGGGTTGTGTGTGCTGTTCGTCGGGCGGGCCTCGATCCGCAAGGGTGCGCACCTGCTCCTGGAGGCCTTCGCGGGCCTCGAGGACCCGAGCGCGCGGCTGTGCTTCGTCGGCCCGGTCGAGCGCGAGCTCGAGCCCTGGTTCACGCGCTTTGCCGATCCGCGCGTGCGCCGGATCGGGCCCCTGCCGCAGGCCGAGCTGCCGCCCCACTATCGGGCCGCCAGCCTGTTCTGCCTGCCCTCCTACGAAGAGGGCATGGCCATGGTGCTGTTCCAAGCGGCGGCCAGCGGTCTGCCGCTCTTGATCACACCGAACAGCGGCGGCTCGGAGCTCCTGGCCGGGGGCCGCGCCGGCTTCGAGGTGCCCCCCGGCGACGTGACCGCCCTGCGCGCGGCCCTGGAGCGGGCCCGCGACCAGCGCCTGCTGCTCGAGTCCATGGGCCAGGCGGCCCGCGCCCGCGTCGCACAGGGCTACGGCTGGGCGGACTATGGGCGCCGCGCCCTGGATGGCTATTCCCGGGCCCTGCAAGCCCGCGCCTCGGCGGGGCCTTCCCAGGCCGTGGCCTGAGCCGGACCCCGGGCTTCACCGGAGGCCGCCGACACCCGATGCGAGGCCCATGAGCGCCCTGTCCCCACCGCCCCCCCGCACGGCCGTGGCTCCCGCGCCGGCGAGCCCCATCGCGGCCGCGCCCGCGCCCCTGCCGCTGATCTACATCCTCTCGAGCGGGCGCTCGGGCTCGACCCTGCTGGACCTGCTGCTGGGCCAGCACGAGCGCCTGTGGACCTTGGGCGAGCTGCAGGTGCTGCCCTGGGAGCTGCGCGAGAAACGCGCGCCCTGCGCCTGCGGCCTGGGGCTCGAGCAGTGCGCTTTCTTCGGGCCCCTGCTGGGGAGCCTGCCGCTGGCCTCCGGCGCGGCGCGCCTCGAGCACTTCCGCGAGAGCCACGGCTTCGGGCGCGTGCTGCGCGGCCGGCTGCTGCTCGATCTCCTGCTCGGAGCACCCCGCGGCCGACGCCGAGCGCAGGCCGCCGCCTACGCCCAGCTCAACGCCGAACTCCTGGCGCGCCTGTGGAGCGCGGCCCGCGAGCGCCAGCCCGCGGGGCTCGATTACCTGGTCGATTCTTCGAAGGACCTCTATCGCTTGGCCTGGCTGGCCGCCAGCGGGCGCTTCGCGCTCAAGGTCATCCACGTCTACAAGGACCCGCGCGCCTTCGTGCATTCGATGACGCGCCGCGAGGGTGCGAGCCCGGCCAGCGTCTTGCGCTTCGCCGCGCGCTGGCTGATCGAGAACGCGCTGATGGCCTACCTGGGCTCGACCCTGCCGCCGCAGAACTTCCTGTGCCTCGACTACGAGACCCTGGCCGGCGATCCGCAGCGCGCCCTCGAGCGCCTGGGCCGGTTCCTGGGGCTCGAATTCGCCGCCGACCACGGCCAGCGCCTGCGCCGCGAGGAGCTGCACGCCATCAGCGGCAACGAGATGCGCTGGCAGCCCTCGGGCATCGAGCTGGACCAGCGCTGGCGCCAGGAACTGCCGGCCTGGGCGCGGCGCCTGACGAGCGCGCTGACCTGGCCCTGGTGGTTGCTGCGCGCCGGGCGGCGCGCGGAGCGCTCGGGCGAGCGGGCCCCCCAAACCCCCGCCGATCGCGCGCGGCAACCGCAACAGGCGGCCTGAGCCATGCAGGCCGGCCGCCGCGGCGACGCCCTGTGGATGCTCTCGGGCGGCCTGGCCCAGGCGGGCCTGGCCTTCGGGGCCAACCTGGCCTTGGTGCGCCTGCTGGCGCCCGCGGACTTCGGCCGTTTTGCGCTGCTTTCCGCGGGTCTGGCCCTGTTCGGCTCCCTGGCCAGCCTGCGCTTGCCCACGCTGTTGCTGCGCGGCGCCGAGCCCACGCCCGAGCGGCTCTCGCGCGTGATCAACGTCTCGCGCCTCGAGGCCCTGCTGCTGTTCGCCGCGGGGCTCCTGCTGCTGTGCTTCGGGGCCCTGCCGCGCGGTACGCCCCTGGCCCTCGGGCTGCTGCTCCTGACCCAGGCGGCCCAGCCGCTGGTCTACGCGGCCCAGGCCCTGGGCGAGCGCCGCGGGTTCTTCAGGCCCTTGGCGCGCCTCGAAACCCTGACTCAGGTCAGCGGCCATGGCCTGGCGCTCTTGGCTGCCTGGGCAGGCCTGGCGGAGGGCGCGCTGGCTCTGCGCGAGGCCTGGAACCTGGGCGCCCTGGCGCTCGGGCTCTCCTGGCTGGGCTGTTGGCCGCGGGCCCCCTGGCGCTTGCCGCGCTGGCGCGAGCTCCGCGGCCTGGCGGACGAAGCCCGCGACGTGTGGCTCGACGGCCTGCTGGAGAGCGCCTACGCGCGCGTGTTGACCCTGGGCGCCGGCCTGGTGGGCGGCGAAACGGGCGCCGGCCTCTATCACCAAGCCATGCGCCTGGCCCAGGTCCCCCACCAGCTGCTGCAGCCCGTGGCCGCGCGCCTGG
>JBIKLM010000210.1:0-7486 GCA_044359835.1 Planctomycetota bacterium | reverse complement strand
GAGTCCCTGGCGGCCGAGCGCTTGACCCAATCGTCGCGCGCCCTCGGCGGCCAGGCCTGGGCGCTGGCCTGGCCGTGGTTCGATGGGCAGGCGCTGCGCGAGCTGTGGGTCCACGCGGAGCCGGCGCCGGAGGGCGGGTCTTCGCAGGCGGTGCAGCGCGCCAGCGTGGGGCTCGAGCTGCCGCGCCTGGGCGCGGTGCGGGCCGATTTCTGGCTGCACGGCGCGGGCCTTTCCGTGCGGCTGTGCTTCGAGAGCGCGGGCGCGCTGGAGGCGGCGCGCGCGCAGGGCGCCGATCTGTTGGTGCGGCTCGGGGCCGCGGGCCGCGCGGTGCGCCTCGAGCTGGCCCAGGACGGCGAGGCCGCGCGCGCAGCCGCCCGCGGACAGCTCGGCGGCGACGGCGAACCCGGACCGGGGTGGCGCGCATGAAACGCTCGGCCGCCGCGCTCCATTACAGCGGCAGCGGCGTGCCGCGCATCTCCGCCAAGGGGCACGGCGAGCTGGCCGAGCGCATCGTGGCGCTGGCCATCGAAGCGGGCATCCCGATCCGCTCCGATGCGGATCTGGCGCTGCTCTTGGCCGCGGTCGATCTGGACCGCGAGATCCCCGAGGAGCTCTACCAGGCGGTGGCCGAGCTGCTGGTGTTCCTGCGCACGCTGGAGCGCGGCTTGGCGGGCGGCTGAAGCGAGGGCGTCGGGCTCGCCGCCGCGCCGGGGCTGGCCGCGGAGCCCCGGGGCGGGCTCGGCGCAGCCGCACGCGCGGCGAGGGCCCGAGGCGGAGGGGCAGAGCCGGCGTTCCGCGGGCGCTTGCGACCCTTCGAGACCGCCGGTGGAGGAGTCGTGCGGCTCGTGGCGATCCGTGGCGATCCGTGGCGATGCGCGGCGGATCGCTGGCGGATCTGAGCCGGAACTGAGCGGGATCTGCGCTGGGGCTGCGCAGCGTCCGGGCCGGCGCGGCGGGGCGCTTCGCCGGGCCGAGGGCGCGCCGATCGGCATGCCGGCGGCGTTCGGGCGCTGCGCTGGGCCCGCGGGCGCCGGATCGCGGCCGCTGGGGTCCGGGCGCACTTTGCGGCGGGCCGCGGCCGGACCATAGTGGGGGCATGGCCAATCCGCCCCTCGAGCCGGAGCGCGGCATTCCCCGTCTGGCGCTGACCTGCGGCGATCCGGCGGGCATCGGTCCGGAGATCGTCGGCAAGCTGCTCCGGCGCCGGGAGTGGCGCGGGCAGGCGCGGTTGATCGTGCTCGGCCCGGCGGCGGTGTTGCGGGAGCTGGCTCCGGCCGGGTTGCCCCTGTTCGAGGGGCCGGGGGCCCGCGAGGCAGCCCTGGGGCAGTCGGGCGAAGCGCTGGCCCTGGCCACCGAAGGGGCCGGGCCGGTGCCGCTGGCCGTGGCCAGCGCCGCGGGCGGGAGCGCGGCCCTCGGCGCCCTGCGGGTCGGGCACGAGCTCAGCTTGGCGCGGCAGGTGGACGCGCTCGTCACCGCGCCGGTCAACAAAGCGGCCCTGCACCTGGCCGGGGAGCGCGTCGAGGGCCAGACCGAGCTGCTCGGGCGCTGGTGCGGCACGCCGGTCGAGATGCTGGCCATCGCGGGGCGGCTGCGGGTCTTGCTGCTGACGCGCCACATGCCGCTCAAGCGGGCCATCGAGCGCCTCGACGGCGAGCGCATCGCGTCGCACCTCGAGCTCCTGGCGCGCGAACTCGCGCGCTTCGGCATCCCGCGGCCGCGCCTGGCCTGCGCGGGCCTCAATCCGCACGCCGGTGAAAACGGGTTGCTCGGCAGCGAGGAGCAGGAGCTGATCGCGCCGGCGCTGGAGCGCCTGCGCCAGCGCGGCCTCGACGTGGCCGGGCCGGAGTCGCCGGACACGGTCTTCCTGCGCGCCAGCCAGGGCCGTTACGACGCGGTCTTGGCCCTCTACCACGACCAGGCCTTCATCCCGGTCAAGCTGGCCGACCCCTTGGGGGGCCTGACGCTGCTCTTGGGCCTGCCGTACCTGCGTTTCTCGCCCGCCCACGGCACGGCCTTCGACATCGCCGGCCGCGGCGTCGCCGACGAGCAGAACCTGCTGGCGGCGGTGCTCGAAGCCGCGCGCTGGGTGCGCGCGGGCCGCGGCGCCGGCGCCCTTTCCGCCGCCCCATGAAGCCCGCTCCCGCGATATCGCCCGCTGCCATGGCCTTGCCCGCGCCTGCGCCGCTGCCCCTTCCGGCGAGACCGCTCGCTCGGGCCAGCCAACGCGGCTTCCGCGCCGCGCTGGGCTGGGCCCTTGCCGCGCTCTTCGTTTCCGGCTGCCGGAGCCAGGTGCTGCGCCTCGATCCGAGCGGCCCCGACCCCTGGCGCGCGCGCATCGGCCTGGCCTACGGCATCGAGACCTGGCCGCGGGTCGACAGCGTGCAATTCACGCGGCGCGAATGGCGGCCGACCTCGGAAGGGCCGATCCTGGTGGGCGAGCGCACCTGGATCCACGCGCCGCGCGAGCGCTGGACCTGGCTGGTGCTGCCCGGCGACCTGCTGGGCGAGCCGTTCCTGGCTTGGCCCCTCGACCATCTGCCCGGCGAGCCCGGGCCCCAGCTCGACGACGCCTGGAGCGAGCTGCGCGAGCTGTTCCTGGACGATGCAGCCTGGCTGTTCCTGCCCTACGCGCTGGCGCTCGATCCGGACCTGCGCTTGGCTGACCAGGGCATCGTCGGCGCGCCGCCCGACGGCGTCGTGGCCCGCCGCATCGACGTGCGCCGCGCCGGTGACCTCGAATTCGAAAGCCCGGAGGAGCTGGCTGCGAGCGGTGCGCCCTCCGCAGGGGCTGCCGCGGGAACCGCTGCGGACGACGTGGAATCGTTGGAATCGCTGGAATCGGCTCGGTCCCTGCAGGCTGCGGGGGATTCGCCAGCCCGCCTGCGGCTCTATCTCGCCGATTCCCACTGGATCATGACCAGCGAATGGGGACCGCGGCCGGTACCGGCCGGCAGCGAGGCCTCCGCGCAGGGCGCTGCCGCGCCGCCGACTGCGTCGGGCGGCTCGATGGTGCACAGCGAGCCCTATCCCGCGGGAGGTTTGGCCTTCCCTCTGACCCACGTGCGCCCGGACGGCTCCTGGATCGAATACACCGGGGTGTATGTGCGGCTCGCGCCCTGAGCGGGCTCCTCAGCGCCGCTGATTCGGTCGCCGGTCAGCGGCCTGCGCGCTGCGAGCGGCGCGGTTGGCTCGACCTTTGGTTCCTGTTTTCGAGCCGAGATCAGTATTGCAGTTCGAGCTTCTTGAGCTTGGGTGCGATCACCGCGCGGCAATAGCCCTGGCTCTTGTTGCTCCGATAGTAGTCCTGGTGGTATTCCTCGGCGGGGAAGAACTCCATGGCGGCGGCGATCTCGGTCACGATCGGGCTCTTGAAGTCTGCTTGGGCGGCCCGTTTCGAGGCCTCGGCGGTGGCGCGCTGCTCGTCGCCGTGGGCGAAGATCACCGAGCGGTACTGGGGGCCCACGTCGGCGCCTTGGCGGTTCAGGGTGGTCGGGTCGTGCAGCACCCAGAACCACTCCAGCAGGGTCGCGTAGGAGATCTTGGCGGGGTCGAACTCGACCTGCACCACCTCGGCGAAGGGGGTCAAGCCGGTGCAGACCTGGCGGTAGGTCGGGCGCTCGCTGCCGCCCATGTAGCCGGAGCGCACGTCGCGCACACCCTCGAGCTGTTCGAGCACCGCCTCGACGCACCAGAAGCAGCCGGCGCCGAAGGTGGCCAGGGACGGGGAGGAGCCGGCGGCGGGGGACGGGGCGCTCATGGAGGTCTCCGAGGGGGCGGCGGGGCTGGGCGGGGCGGCGGGCGTCGGCTCCGCCGGGTTGCCGGCGGGTGCCGAGCCGGTCGGGGGCAGCGGCGCGGGGCTGGCCGGGGTCCGGGGCGCGCTGTCCTGGCAGGCGCAGAGCAACAGGGCCGGCAGGGCCGACAAGAGGCGTGTCATGGGCATGGCGCAATCTAGGCCAGGTCCGTGCCCGGCGTGACCAGGCCGGGCGCGGAAACAGCGTGCCGGGCGGCGTTGGCGCGCTGCCCGCCCCGGTCCTGGGGGGCAGCGGGAAGCCGCGGGTTGGGTCGCGACCGGAATTCGGGCCGGGGCCGCTCGAAGACGCGCCAAGCAGCACAGGCGCCGCGCGGAGCCGGGCGTCTCGCGCCTGCGGGAGGGGAGCGCAGGGACATGCGCAGGGGCCGGGTCGGCGTCTCGGGCGCAGCCCCAGACGCTTCCTTCCGAGCCTGTCCGCTGCTCAGGCCTGATAAAGCGCCAGGTGGGCTCCGGAGGGGTCCCGGATCACCGCCATGCGGCCCCCGCCGGCGCCCCGGGGCCCGTGCAGCACCTGGCCGCCGCCCTGCCGCACGGCTTCCAGGGCGCGCTCGAGGTCCGCCACGTGGATGTAGGCCAGCCAGACCGGCGGCACGCCCAGGTTGGGTCCGCGGGCGTGGCACAGGCCGGCCACCGGGCGGCCGGCGTCGTCCAGCAGCAGATGGTCGTGGTAGGGGCCCTCGGGGCCTTGCATGGCCACCGGCTCGGATTTCCATCCGAGCACGCGGCGATAGAACTCGAGCAGCCGATCCGGGTCGGCCACGGTCAGATCCAACCAGCCCAGGGATCCCGCCGGTGCGCTCATGGCAGACGCACGCGCTCTTCGGTCTCCGATCCGGCTTGGATCGTGACCTCGCCTTCATGGATCACGGGTCGATCCTCATCGCGCCAGGAGCCGGCGCGCACGGTCAGCTTCCACAGCCCGGGCGTCAGGGATCCGAACTCGAGCGGCTGGCCGGAGAAGCTGGTGGCGCTGCGGGTCCCTGCCCGAGCCTGTTCATCGCCGTCCAAACGGCGCAGCTCGCCCACCGCGACTCCAGGACGGGTCAGGCCGCTCGCCTGCAGCTCGACACGCAGGCGCCCAGCCCTCTGCGCGCGCAACTCGAGGCCGGAGCGGGCCTCGTCGCTGCCCAGGCTGAAGGGTTCGCTGCGGGTCGGCAGGATCGTGTTGCCGTTGACCCAGGCGACCAGCTCCGAGCCGGCGGGCAGGGAGTCCAGTTCGAAGCGGCCGTCGGCGTCCGTTTCGCCCGGGGCGATCGGGGCCTGGCCGCCCAGGTCGACCGTGATCGCGTCGTCGCGCCGCCCGCGCCAGCGCCGCGAGCCGCCTTCGCCCGGATTGCCCGCGCCCGCCGCCACGATCGAGATCCGCGCCGCGGCCACCGGGTTGCCCTGGTCGTCCAGCACCCGGCCGCTGACGCTGGCGCTGGGCAGGTCGAAGCTCAGGCTCTCTTTGGGCTGGTCGAGCTCGATCGGCATCAGCAGGGGCAGGTTCACGCGTTTGGGCCGCACGGCCACGATGTATTCGCCGCGCTCGACGCTTTCGAACAGGGCCCGCCCGCCGGCGTCGGTGTTCTCGTTTTCGGAGGCGCTGCTCTGGCCGCTGCGGATCTGCTCCTCGAGGGCCGCCCGATCGGTCCCGGGAGCCAGCCGATGGAGGCGCACCGCGATGTCGTTGGCGCCGCGGCCCTTCGAACGCACCAGCACTTCGAGCTCGCTGCGCGCCGGCCGCACCAGGGTGACCCGGCTCTTGCCGCCGGCCGCGACCTGGACCTCTTGCCACTCGCTGGCCTGCTGCACGGCACCGGTGCGGCCCTCTTCGATCACGAAGTCGGTGCGGAAGTCGCGGAGGCGGAAGCGGTGGGCGCCGGCCACCAGTTTGCGGAACAGCGCCCGCCCGGCGCCGTCGGCCCGCTCGCCGGCCTTGTCCTCGGGATCCTCCAGCCGCTCGCGTTCGATGAAGGCGCCGCGCACCGGGCGCTGATCGCTGTCGAGCACCAAGACCTCGACCTCACCTTCCTCGAACAGCTGCACCAGCACCTCGCGGGCCTCGAGGCCCACCACCAGGTCCTCCTGCACGTGGGTCGCGTAGCCGGACTTGACCACCGTCAAGCGGCTGGGCTCCTCGGCGAAGCTGGTCAAGCGGACCTGGCCTTCCCCGTCGGTGCGATCGCGCGCCGAGGGCTCGCCCAGGAACTGCTCCATGTCCATGTCGTCGGAGCGGATCGCGCTGGCGCGCGTCAGGCGCACCTGGGCCGCGCGCACCGGCTTGCCGCTCTGCGCGTCGATCACGCGCACGCTCACGATCGGCGCCTTGACCAGCTCGACCTGGCCCAGATCGACCTGCCCGCGCTCGGGCACCTCGAAGCCCTCGCGGCGCCCGGAGACGTACCCGGGCGCATCCACGCGCAGGCGCCAGCGCTGCTCGGAGCCCATCTCGATCGCGGGCGGGTGCACGTCCTCGAACACCGCCCGGCCCTCCGGATGGAAGCGCAGCGGCTGGCCGTCGCGGCCGGCCAGGGGCGCCAAGGCGAAGCTGGCGCCCATCACCACGGTGAAGTTCTCGATCGGCTCGCGGCTTTGTTTGTCGATCGCCTGCAGACGCACCTCGGCGCCCTTGACGTAGCGCAGCACGGCGGCATTGCTGCCGGCCGCCACCAGGGTCGGCTCCGAGCGCAGGCCCGCGAAGCCGGTCATCGAGATCGGGTCGTCCGAGGCGGGCAGCAGCACCAGCTCGTATTCGATGCCGGGATCCAACGTCTCGAGCACGAAACGGCCGTCCGCGGCCAGGTTGGCCGTGGACACGCGCTCGAGGTCCCACGGTCCGCTGGCGCCTTTGGGCTGGGCGCGTACACGCACGCGGGTCAGCTGGCTTTCCGGCACGCCCAAGGCCTGGCCGGCGATCTGGGCGGGAATCGGCAGCTCGAGCCGCAGCGCCTGGGCCAGGCGCCCGGGCTGGTCGATCCGGCCGCGGAACAGGCGCGGCGGATAGCCCTCGGCCTCGACGCGCAGCAGCCATTCGCCGAGGGGCTGGTCGGGCAGTTCGAAAAAGCCGCGCTCGTCCGTGGAGGCCTCGGCGGAGCGCTTGCCCATGAAGCTGAAGGAGTTGCGATCGCGGTACAGCTTGGCGCCCGCCAGGGCCTGGCCGCGCGCGTCGAGGACCTGGCCGTGCAGCAGCGCTGCGGGCGAAAGCACGAAATCCTCGAGCGGCAACCGCAGGTCCGCCGGCAGCGTGAACTCGGGCAGTTCGAAGTCGAGGTAACCCTCCGCTTCGACGCGGAAGCGGACCAGCGCACTGGGCTTGGCCGGCAGGCTGAACTGGCCGAAGGCGTCGGTGCGCGCGGTCTCGCGGGTCGCGGCGCCCAGGGCCGGCACCAAGGCCAGGGCCGGTTCGCCGCGCTCCAGCTCCACCTGCGCATCCGCCACCGGCCGGCCGCCGGGGCCCAGCACGCGGCCCAGCACCCGCGGGCCCGCTTTGCTGGCCGAGCGCGGGGCGCTGGCGGTCTTGGGCTGGGCCGCGCGCGGACCGGCCGCTTGGCGCGCGCCGAGCGCCGGAGCCCCCGACTCGGCCGCCGGGCCCTGCGCGGCGGCGAGCTCGGCCGCTGCGTTGTTGGTCGGGGCGCCGGCCGCGCCGGAGCTGGCGCGGGCTGCAGCGGGATCCGCAGGGCGCGGACCGCCGCC
>JBIKLM010000209.1:0-7498 GCA_044359835.1 Planctomycetota bacterium | reverse complement strand
TCGGCCTGAGGTCCTGGCTCTGGGTTCCGTCGAACCGTGGTGCGACTCGTTCGACGCGCGTGGTCCCGGCACGATCTTGTCCCGCCATTGGGCCGCGGGCGCGAGCACGTCGTGGTAGGTGAGGAGGTGCGCGCGCGGCCGCGGCACGAGCGCGGCGAGTCGCTCCAGGAAGGCCAGCGGCTCGAAGACGATCGCGCTGGTGCCGTCGCTCCAAGGGCGCCGCAAACGATAGACCACGCGCCCATGCGATCTGGGGGCGATGTGGGAGCGATCCCCCGGTCGGGATGGAAGCCAGGAACCAGCTGGGAGGCCGGGGGGCCCTGGTGACTGGTCAATCCGATTCTCGCGGGTTGAGGGACTTCTCCAGCCTCCCACGGCAGGCGATACTGCGGCGGATGGCCGCGACCCGTCCCAGTTCCATGGAGTTTCACACCACGCGCTGGAGCGTGGTGCTCGCGGCGGGGGGGGCTCCATCGCCCGCGCGGAAGGAGGCCCTAGAGGAGCTCTGCGGGGCGTATTGGTACCCGTTGTATGCCTATTTGCGCCGGGGGGGGCGGTCCAGCGCGGATGCGGCTGACCTGGTGCAGCAGTTTTTTGCGCTGCTGCTGGAGCGCGGGGATTTCGGGCAGGTGGACCAGAACCGCGGGCGCTTCCGCGCTTGGCTGATCACAGCCCTGCGCCATTTTGTGGCCAATCAGGACCGCGCTAGGCGGGCGCTCAGGCGCGGCGGGGGAGTGCGCTTGCTGCGTTTCGATGTGGAGCAGGCCGATTCGCGCTGGTGCGCTGAGCCCGCCGATGGGCGTAGCCCCGAGCAGGCCTTCGACTGCGACTGGGCTCTGGGGGTGCTCGCGCGGGCCCTAGAGCAACTGCGCGCGGAGCAGGATCGCATCGGGCGCCTGGCCCATTTCGAGGCGCTCTACCCGGCCTTGACCGCGGAGGAGGACGCGGCGCCCCAGGCGGAGGTGGCGCGCCGCCTGGGGGTGAGCGCCACCGCGGTCAAGGTCGCCCTGCACCGCCTGCGCCGGCGCCTCGGGGAGCTGGTCCGGGAGCAGGTGCTCGCCACCCTGGCGGACCCAGGCGAGCTCGAGGAAGAGCTCGGCCGGCTGCTCGAGGCCCTGGCCCAGCGGGGCCGGCGGGCAGGGCCCCTGTAACCTTGCGGAGCGAGCGGTGCAGGAGCCCTTAAAGGCCCTCTGCACCAACCCATGACCCGCCCGAGCCCCGATCCGCACCCCTGCCCGCGCTGCGGCGCCCTGTCGCCTACCGGCGCGCACAACTGCCCCCGCTGCCTGTTTGAGCTGGCCCTGCGCCAACCGGAGCCGGCCGACGGTCCGGACGACGGGCAGCCCCCCACGCCGGCGCCCGCGGAGCCCACCCTGCCCACGGCCGAGGAGGTGGCGCGCGCCCTGCCCCAGTTCCAGGAGGTCACCCACCTAGGCCGCGGCGGCATGGGCGCCGTGTTCCGGGCGCGGGAATCGGCCCTCGACCGCGAGGTCGCGATCAAGGTGCTGCCGCGCGAGCTGGGCGAGCGCGCCGACTTCCGCGAGAGATTCCTGCGCGAGGCGCGGGCCCTGGCGCGGCTGCAGCACCCCAACGTGGTCAGCGTGCACGGCGCCGGCGAGAGCCAGGGGCTGTGCTATCTGGTGATGGAGTACGTGTCCGGCTGCAATCTGCGCCAGCGCATGCGCACGGGGCCGATCGGGGCTGCCGAAACCCTGCGCATCGTGCGCGAACTGTGCGAAGCGCTGCAGTTCATGCACGACGAGGGCGTTGTGCACCGCGACATCAAGCCCGAAAACGTGCTGCTCGATGGCTCCGGGCGAGTGAAATTGGCCGATCTCGGGCTGGCCAAGCTGGTCGATCGCTCCGGAGATCCGCAGCTCACGCGCAGCGACCAGGTCATGGGCACGCCCCACTACATGGCGCCCGAGCAGCTCGAACGCCCCCACGACGTCGACCACCGCGCCGACCTGTTCGCCCTCGGCGTGATCCTGTACGAGCTGCTGACCGGCTCGCTCCCGCGCGGCGCCTTCGAGCTGCCCTCGCGGCGCGTGTCGGTGGATGTGCGCCTGGACGAGATCGTGCTCAAGGCCCTCGAGCGCGAGCCGGCGCGGCGCTACCAGCACGCCCTGGAGGTCAAGGGCGATGTGGAGCGCCTGGACGAGCCCATTCCCGAGCTCGCGCACAGCGGCGCCCCTGGAAACGCCGCGCCCGAGCCCCGAGCCGCCCTTGGCCGCGTGTTCCTGGCGGCCATGGCCGCCTTTGCCGGCTACTGGAGCTTTGTGGCCTGGACGTGGAATCAGGGCCCCTTCGGATTGGCGAGCAGCAGCCTTGTTCTGCTGGGCCTGCTGATAGCCCTAGGAAACCTAGCCGTGCGGAAGGCCCCCGATCTGCGCGCCGCACTGCGGGCGCGTAGCCCTCGGGCGCAGGTCTCAGCCCTGGCCGCGGGCGCTCTGGCCTGCCTCTTGGGCTTAGCCGCCATCGCGCTGGGGCACCTCTCGACCTGGGAGTCGGGCGTGCGCACTTGGCACCCCGCCCACCGGGGTGCGGACGGCCTCGCGCACTTCTGGCAGAGCGACCCCTGGGGGCTCCTGCGCTTTTGTGGAATCGATCCGAGCGGGATCGAGGAGCCCCGTGTCGGGGTGGTGCGCAGTGCAGTCACACCTGTGGTGTCCGACGTTGGGGGCGGCATCGGTTTGGTTTGGATCGCGGGCGGGATGCTGCTCGTCCTGCTCGCTGCGCGGGCGCTGCTGGACGCCGGCGCGCGACCCGAGCTGTCGAGGGTCGTCTGGAACCGTGCCAACCTCCTCGGCGCCGCCAACGCCGCCGCGCTGCTGGCCCTCTGGACGCTAGTGCCATTCTTCGCCAGCCCCGCGATGACGTTGCTATCCTCCCAGCGGTCGCAGTTTGCGATCGAAGCCGCGCCTTCCGTTGCGGTGGAGCGCTTGATCGCCGCGCTCGAGGGCGAGGGCCTGCAGATCGAAGTGCACCAAGAGGCCCTGGTGAACAGCACGCGCAGCGGCGAGTCCCACGCCGAGGCCTACTTCCTCCGCGCGGCGCCGGCGTCGCCCTTCAAGACCTGGAAGACAAGCCCCCATGGGGCCCGCCGAGTAAGGCCCCAATTGTGGGCCACGGTCAGCGGTGCAGCAAAGGCCCAAGTGCACATCGACGCCGGCCTCTATCAACTCGGCAGCCCGGAATACGACAGCACCGGCGAACTGCTCGATCGGCTCCGCCAGCAATTCGAACAACCCTGACCCGCGGTACATGGCGAGCGCGCTCGGGGGCTAGGAGTTTCAAGCGGATGACCACCCGCACAGGGTCGGGGTTCGGTCCCCATCGCGCCACCCCTGAGGGCCGGGGAGGTGTGGTTCCGGTCGGCCCGGACGTCCGTCCTGCCGTTCTGCGCGGCCTCAGTGGCCACCTGGAGGGGGTCGAACGCGCCGGTCAGCGGACCCTGGGCACGGCGCCGCCAGAACTCGCGCCCTTGTAGGCGCGCAGCCGCAGCTCCCTGTCGTTCCGGCCTACCAGGCGCACTCGAGCTCAGGAGGCGCTCTGGCGGGAGCGATCGTCGGCGGCGAGCTGGGCAGCTCGAGGTGATCCAGGATCCTCCGCACGACGAGCCCGTCGGTGATCGTCGCGATCAGCCGGCGAGCACCGCCGCAGTCGGGACAGGTCAGGACGTCGACGGCGAACACGCGGCGCAAGAGCCCGGCCCAACGGAGCCTGCCTGTTCTGGCTGGGCTCGACAGCACGGCGGGGGAGTCGGGTGGGCTCGAAGTCGCGAGTCGGCTTGAGCACGCGGGTGAGCACGATGTCGCGGGTCGTATCGATGTCGCGGGTCGGCTCAAGGTCACGGGTCCGCCTGAGCACGCGGGTCGGCCTGAGCACGCGGGTCGGCCTGAGGTCGCGGCTCTGGGTTCCGTCGAACCGTGGTGAGACGCGGTCGACGCGCGCGGTCCGGGCACGATGCGGTCCCGCCACTGCGCTGCGGGCGCGAGCACGCCGTGGTAGGTGAGGAGGTGCGCGCGCGGACGCGGCACGAGCGCGGCGAGTCGCTCGAGGAAGGCCAGCGCTTCTGCGACTTGCTCGAAGCGGCCGCGCCGCGCTTGTGAACGGCGCGTCATCCCCGCGCCGCGCATGCATGCCCGGGGTCAAGGCAGCGGCTTGGCCGCGGACAGGCTGTCGAAGACGACCATGACATCGGCGATCTCGTCGAACGGCAGGCTCACCACCCACTCGAGCACCCGCTCGCGCGTCAAGAAATAGCCTGGCCAGTCGACCTGGCGTTCGGAATCGCGCCAAGCCGACATGCCCCGAGGCAAGCGCGCCATGTCGATCCAATAGGACGAACAGGCGGCGCCGCCGAGTGCCGCGGCCAATCCGCCGTCCAACGGACCGCGCAGCACGACCTCCCGCGGAGCCGTCGCGCTCGGCCATTCCTCGTCGCCTTCGTGGATCACACCGAGGATGCGGGCATGGCGGTAGTCGAAGAGCACCGAGCGGTAGCGCCATTCCAGCTCGCGCCGCAGGAACGCTCCCGTAGGCTCGTAGCCCTCCATCTGGCCGCGCGGCGGCGACGCCGCCACATGGATGTTGTGGCCCCAGAACACGCCGCGCCGACCGTCGGCGAGGATGTTCTCCGCCATGTACCTGTCGCGCAGGCTGAAGTAGCTGCTGTCGCCCGCGGTCTCGTCGCCATCCGACGCGTCGAGGCGGAAGGCGACGAGACCTTGGCGCGCGCGCCGTGCGGCCAAGAGCGCCTCGCGATCGTCCTGGCAGGCCGCCTCGAGCACCTCCAACTGCGCGATGCAGCCATCGACGACCGCCACGGTCAGCGTCTTCATCAGGTCCGAGTGGCGCAGCCTGCTCGGCGCTTCGCCGACTAGCGGCTCCAGCGCCGCGCGTAGCCTCGCGGCCTGCTGCGCATCGCGGCGTGCGACGTGCCGCAACGCCTGCTCGGCGTCGCGGGCGCTGTCCTGGCAGTCGATGCCCACGATGTGCACGGGCAGGCCGCGTCCGACGCGCTCCTTGAGTCCCGCGACGAGCTCGGCCAGCGCCTCGGTCTTCAACACGCGGAAGATCGCCGCATCGCGCACGGCAGCGCGCGCGTCCCCGCTGCCGGCGTGCAAGTACGCGTCAAGCTCGGCCGCGCCCGCGTGGTTGGCCTCCAAGTACAGCGTGTCGATCCGCCCCGCGTCGACGAGCGCCAGCGCCAGCGCCGTCTTGAACGCCGCGTCTTCGTGCGTGCCGTGCGACGCCTCGCCGATGCCGACGACCGTCGCGCCATCGAGCGCGGTCAACAGCTCGCGGGTCATGGCATCCGCGGGGCGAGCAGGATCGAACCCTTGGCGCGCGGCGTCGAACCACTGTTCAGCGGTTCGTGCCCGCTCGGCGAGAGCCGGGTCCCGCACGCTCGTGCGCGCAACGCCGCATCCCACGAGGCACAAGCCGATGGCGAGCCATCGCGACGCAGCGCGGATCTTCATGCCCGCAGACTACTGCCGCGCTACGCCGGGCGCCACCTCGGCCGGCGCACGGGGATAGGAGATTCAAGCGGATGACCACCCGCATAGGGTAGGGGGATTCCCTGCCGGCGTTGCTCGAAAGGCGGCTCGCCGCTGATGGCTGTCCGGCCGACGTGCGGGGCTTCGGGATCCCGGGCTTCTGCCCGCTGGAGTACGCCGGCTGGGTGGTGCCCGAAGCGGTTGCCTGACGGCCCGAAGTGCTGGTGATCGCGTTCTACGTCGGCAACGACTTCCGCGAGGTCGCCATGCGCGACGAGGTGCGCCTCTCCGTGCTCGGCGGCAACCTCCAGGAGCTCGGCCTGCAGCGCAACACGGGCGCTATCCCCCCGCTGGATCTGGAGCCACTCGGTCCTGTGGCGCCGAGTGGTACGCGGGTTCCAGGGCTCGAGCCCGGGTGAGCCGCCGCGCCCCGCGGACCCCTGCGAGTCCGCAGGCATGGACCACGGGGCGGCGCTCTACACCTACCTCAGAGCGCCCCCCGAGAAGCTGCGCACTGCCTTCGACCAGGTCGCCATCTTGCTCGAGCGCTGCTTCGCCGAGGCCCGCTCCCACGGCGTCGAGCGACTCCTGCTCTGGTCCCTGCCTGCGCCCGTCGAATACGACGCCCGCCTCCTGCCCGCCGGTCCGCTGCCCTGCGGCCTGCACTCCCGCGACTTCGACCTGCAAGGTCCCGAGCGCTTCCTCGCCGACCTGGCCGCGCGCAACGGCGTCGAGTTCCTGGCCGCCTCGGATGCCCTCCGCGCCCACATCGCCGCCGATGGCCCTGCGAGCGCCGACGAGCTGACCACCGACGTGCACCTCTCGCCCATCGGCAACCGCGTGGTCCTGCCCCCGCTCGCCGAACGCCTCGAAGCGCTTCTTGCGCGTTGACCGATCAGGGCGTGCCGCACACCAGTCGTCGCTCCTCGCGACGATGAGTACCGGAGCAATCTGAGCCCAGCCCAGGAACTTCAAGAGGATTTCACTGCCGGCTCGAGTTCCGCAGCAGAGCCAAAAAGGTTGGGGTTGCTAGTTCCTGGCCGGCGGAAGCACATTAGGGCTTAGCGGAGCAGCCTTTTGGCCATTCCAAGAGATGGAGGGCAACTGCGAAGATTTTGCTCAGCGCGCGTCGCTTCATGCCGCCCTGGGCCACGTTGCCGGTGCTTCCCTTTGCGGCCCGGCACTGCGGGCTAAGCCACTTTCTGGTCCTTCTGCCTGCGCGCAAATAGGGCCGAGGCGAGGGCGATTTCTATGCCACTTCCCGCCGCTGCGGGAGCCCAGGTTGGGACCGGCAGGGCGGCGGCGGCAAAACCTGCAATGCACAGCGCGCCGCCTGCGAACCAATAGTGCCGCAGGCCGTAGAGCGTTTGAAAGGTCAGGTAGCGACTGCCAATGGTCAATAGCATGACCGGGAAAAAGAGCCGCTGGCCGGTGAAGCTCGTCGCCAAGGCGATGAAGATGCCCGCCATGAGCCAGATCGTGCCCTCGATCGCCAGCACCCCAAGGGGATTGCCCGGGGTGTGACGGCCGGAAGCCCCGACCAATCGGCAGGCCACCAAAGAGAGCGGGAAGATGGCCATGCCGCCCAGCAGCAGCACCCAGAAGCTGGCCTTGGCACCCATCGTCAGCGCGGTGATCGCGGCGGCCAGCCAGACCAGGCCCGACACGAGCACGCCGGGCGCTCCATGGGCATACGCGACGCGCAGGTCTGCCTGGTGGGACTCAAAACTGTGGTTGTGCATGGGAAGCCGGCTGTCCGGCCATTTTTTGCTGAATGGCGCATTGCTGGAGCGAGCCGGCGCCGTCGTTGGGCCTTGGCAATCCCTAGGGTAAGTCCAGGGGGGGATAGGAGATTCAAGCGGATGACCACCCGCATAGGGTAGGGGTCCGGCCCCCATCCCGCCACCCCTGAGGGCCGGGGAGGTGTGGATGCGGTCGGCCCGGACGTCCGTCCTGCCGTTCTGCGCGGCGTCAGTGGCCACCTCTAGGGGGTC
>JBIKLM010000012.1:0-24646 GCA_044359835.1 Planctomycetota bacterium | reverse complement strand
GCGGTCGGGGTCAATCTGGTCTACCAGGCCTATTGGTCGAGCCAGCAGCCGTTCGTGGACCTGTTCCGCAGCGCCGGCCCCTGGCTGCCGCAGCGCGTCGAGGGTTGGGAGTGGGACACCGGCGAGCCGCTGGACCTGGATGCGGACGGTTGGGTCGCCCGGCTGCGGCCTGGGCAGGCGGCGGGCACCCTGATGGCCCGCGGGCTGGGGGGGCGTTACCCGGGCGGGCGCTATCGCCTGTACCACGCAGGAAAGGGCCGGCTCGAGCTCCTTCAGGATGGACGCATCGTGGGCCGGGGCAAGGATCATCTCGAGGTTGAGATCACCCCCAGCGATGCCGGCGTGCAGCTCAAGCTGCTGGAGAGCGACCCCAAGGACCCGCTGCGCGCCATCCGCCTGGTGCCGGAAGAATTCGCGGCAAGCCACGCCAAGCAGCCCTTCCGACCCGAATTCCTCGAGTTCCTGCGCCCCTTCTCGACGCTGCGTTTCATGGATTGGCAGCGCACGAACGATTCCAAGCTGACCCGCGATGGCCAGCGCACCCGCCCCGCGGCCATGACCCAGGCCGGCGATTCCGGGGTCGCCCTGGAGCTGTGCGTCGAGCTGCTGAACGCGCTCGACAAGGACGGCTGGTTCTGCGTGCCGCACGAGCTCGACGACGAAGGCGTGCGCGCCATGGCCGAGCAGGTCGCCGAGGGCCTGGAACCGGGCCGGGTGGCCTTCGTCGAGCTCTCCAACGAGGTCTGGAACGACCAATTCGGCCAGGCGCGCTGGGCCCAGGCGCGCGGCCTCGAGCGCCGTCTGTCCAGCAATCCCTTCGAGGCCCGGCTGCGGGCCTATTCCGAGCGCGCGGTCGAGGTCTTCGCGATCTGGAAGCGGGCCTTCGGCGCCGGGTCCGAGCGCCGCCTGGTGCGCGTGCTGGCCGGGCAGAGCGCGAACCCCTGGACGGCCGAGGTGATCCTGTCCTGGAAGGAGGCACACCGCGAGGCCGACGCCTACGCGGTCGCACCGTACTTCGGCCATGGCCTGGGGGCCCCGGAGCGCCAGGGCGAAGTCGCCGCGGCGAGCGAGGAGCAGCTCTTCGCCTGGCTCTCGAAGGACGTCGACCTGGTGCTCGAGCAGACCCGCGAGAACGCGCGGATGGCGCGGCGCTTCGGCCTGCCCCTGATCGCCTACGAAGGCGGCCAGCACCTGGCCGGCCACGGCGGCGCCCAATCGAACCGCGCCCTGACCGAGCGCTTCCAGGCCGCCAACCGCAGCCCGCGCATGGGCCAGCTGTACGGGCGCTACCTGGCCGGCTGGAAAACGGCCGGCGGGCGCCTGTTCTGCCACTGGAACTCGATCGAGACCTATTCGGAGTGGGGCTCCTGGGGCCTGGTGGAGTTCGTCGACCAGCCGCGCAGCGAAGCGCCCAAGCTGGACGCCCTGCTCGACTTCGCGGGGCAGGAGCCGCGCTGGTGGTGAGCGGGGAAAAGCTGCAAACGGCGGGCGGACCGAGCGTCGCGGCGGCCGCCAGGCCGGGCGCGGGCGCGCCGGCCCCGGCCGCGCCGGCGCCCGGCAGCCATGCCGCCTTCCGCGCCACCCGCAGCTTCGGCTCGCTGGATGGCCTGCGCTGTTTCAGCATCCTGGCCGTGCTCTGGCACCACGCCCACGGCGGGCTGCCGGAGGTCCTGGCCAGCACGCGCGGCTTCCTGGGCGTGGACATGTTCTTCGTCCTGTCCGGGTTCCTGATCGTGACCCTGCTGCTGCGCGAGCGCGACAAGACCGGCACGATCGCGCTCTCCAAGTTCTACGCGCGCCGCACCCTGCGCATCTTCCCGCTCTACTACGCCCTGGTGCTCGGTCTGGCCCTGCTCCTGTGGGTCAAGCCCGGCGGCTCGATGGGCCCGCACTACTTCGCCGAGCTGCCCTTCCTGCTGACCTACACCTCCAACTGGATCGAGGTCACCTCGATCCTGGCGATCGCCTGGTCCCTGGCCACGGAGGAGCAGTTCTACCTGCTCTGGCCGCCGATCGAGCGTTTCCTCGGACGCCTGGTGACGCCGATCCTGGTGGTTTTCCTGGCGCTCAACCAGGCGGTCAATTTCCGCCTGCTGGATCCCTGGCTCGAGGCCTCGTTCGGCTTCCGCGCGGCCGAGCGCGAGATCCTGTCCTCGACCTTCACGCCGATCTTGCTGGGCGTCGGCTTGGCGCACCTGGCCCAGGCCCCGGCGGGCTTTGCCCTGCTGCGGCGTCTGTGCGGCTTCGCCGGAGCGCCGCTGGTCTGGCTGGCGGCCCTGCTGGCGGCCATGTCTTGGCCGATCGGCGACATCGCCGGCCTGCCGCGGCTTGCGATCCAGCTGGCCATGGCCGGGCTGCTCGCCAGCGTGGTGTTACGCGAGGACCACGCCCTGCGGGGCCTCTTGCGCCTGCGCCCGATCGTGCGCCTGGGCGTGATCAGCTACGGCATGTACCTGCTGCACATGTTCGCGCTGCACGGGGCGCGCCTGGTGCAGGGTCGGCTCGGCTTCGAGGATCCCTGGAGCCGGACGCTGCTGTGCCTGGGGCTGACCGTGGTCCTGGCTGAAGCCTCGTTCCGCTGGTTCGAGGCCCCGATCCTGCGGCTCAAGACCCGCTTCGAGGCCCAGCGCTGAGGAGCGCCGCGACGTGAACCTGCTGATCGCGATCGTCAACTACCGCTCGGCCGGCCTGGTCGCGGACCTGCTCGACAGCCTGGCCGAGGAGGTCCGCAGCCTGGGCGCGGTCTCGGTGCGGGTGGGCGACAACGGCTCCGGCGACGGCTCGGTGGCGCGCCTCGCGGCCCACGTGGCCGAGCGCGGCTACGGAGACTTCACGGAGATCTTGGACCTCGGCCAGAACGGCGGCTTCGCCTTCGGGAACAACCGTTTGATCGAAGGCCCCCTGTCGGCGCCGGCGGCCGAGCGCCCGCGTTATGTGCTGCTGCTGAACCCGGACACGCGGGTGCGGCCCGGCGCGCTGCAGGCGCTGCTCGAGTTCATGCAGGCGCAACCCGAGGCCGGCCTGGCCGGCAGCCGTCTGATCGATCCCGACGGCAGCGTGCAGGCCAGCGCCTTCCGCTTCCAGGGATTCTTCAGCGAGATCGACGACGGGCTGCGGCTGGGCCTGGTCTCGCGCCTGCTCGGGCCCTGGAAAGTGACCGCGCCCCAGCCCCTGGACCGGCCCACGCGCTGCGGCTGGGTCGCGGGGGCCGCGCTGATCGTGCGCCGCGAGGTCTTCGAGCAGATCGGGCTGATGGACGAGGCCTATTTCCTGTATTTCGAGGAAGAGGACTTCATCAAGCGCGCCGCGGACGCGGGCTTCAGCTGCTGGTACGTGCCGGAGTCCCAAGTGGTGCACCTGGTCGGGCAGACCTCGGGGGTCACCAACAAGCAGGACCAAAACCGCCGCAAGCCCAAGTTCTGGTTCGAAACGCGCCAGCGCTACTTCGTGCGGCACCACGGGGCCTTCAAGTCCTTCTGGATCGACGCCGCCCACCTGGCCGCGTTCTTGCTCTGGCGCCTGCGCCGGCGCCTGCAGGGCAAGCCCGACCCGGACCCGGCCCATTACGCCCGGGACCTGCTGCGCTTCAACCTGCTGGCCTCGCGGCGGCTAGCCCCGGCGCGCATCCCGCGGCTCCCGGACTGAGGGAGCCAGCCCCGGGGCCGCGCGCTCAACGCGGGGTCGGCAGCACGCCGCGGCGCTCGTCTAGCCAGGCCGCTTGGGCGGCGGGGATCGGCGCCGCCGGGCGCGGCAGCCGATAGCGGCCGGGATTGGCCAGGCAATAGCCGGCCAGGCCGCCGATCAGCGAGAAGTACATCGGCGCGATCATGGCGTTGAGCAGGTTGTCGACCATGTACAGGCCGACCATCAGAGCCGCACCGAGGAGCAGGCCGCGGCCGCTCCGGTATTGATCCACGGGCGGCAGCTTCCAATACAGCCACAACACCGGCGCCAGGAACAGCAGCAGCAGGCTGGCGATGCCGATCAGGCCGTTGACGTTGAAAGCCTGGATCCACAGGCCGTCCGCGACCACCTTGCCGTCGGCGCTCTTGGCCCAGGCTATGCGCCCGCGATCGTGCATGCCCCAGCCGTACAGCGGCTGCTGCATGGCCTTGCCGGCCAGCAGGTTCTCGGCCTCGAAGCGATAGGCCAGGGAGTCCGCGCGGTCCGGGCCGACCAGCTCGGCCACCGCTTGGACCACGTTTTGGCCGTCCCACAGGCCCGGAGCGCGCAGGGCCGCGTAGGTGCCCGGGGCGAGCGCCAGCAGGAGGCACAGGATCCCGGTGCGCAGGCGCGAGACCGAAAGCAGCAGCCCCAGGCCCGCCAGCAGCAGCGCCACGGCGCCGGTGGACTTGATGTAGACGTTGACCAGCAGGAGGAACGCCAGCAGGGCCGGGATCGGGAGACCCCAGAGCCGCCGCAGCTGGCCGCTCCACCACAGCACGGCCCCCGCCAGGGTGCCCATGGCCATGAACAGGCCCAGCATCAGGCCGTGGTGCATGAACACCATCGGCCGCCAGCCACCGAAGCGGGCGACCTGCTCGAAGCCGCCGGCGTGGGCGAAGTAGCCGTAGATCTGCACGTGCAGCTGGGGGCTCATGCGCGCTTCCCAGACGCAGAAGGGCGCGTAGCAGAGGGCCCCGAGGAACAGGGCCACGAGGAATTCGCGCAGGCCCGCGAAACTGCCCAGGTAGGCGCGGCCCAGCAGGTAGGGCAGGTAGTACCAGGCCAGGCGGTCGAGCACGCCCGCCAGGCCGTCGTAGGGGCCCAGACCGTTGAGCAGCGAGGTGACCATCGGGCACAGGCACCAGGCCAGCATGGGCGCATCGATCGGCGCCGGCCGCATGCGCCGCAGGCGATCGGCGTCGAAGATCAAGAGGCCCAAGAGCGGCGCGAAGGAGACCGCGGCATCCTTCGAATAATCGACGAATCCGGGCACCTCGGCCACGGCCACGGGCAGCAGCAGCCAGCCGCCGATGGCCGAGACCAGGAAGGCCCGGCGCGGCGAAAAGACGGCGAACAGCAGCAGCGTCAGCGGCAGCCAGCCGAACATCATCAGCGGGACCAGGGTGTTGCCGTCCATCAGCCGGCGACCCCCTGGGCGCGGATGCGGCGGAACAGCTGCAGGCCCAGGGGCCCGCAGACCGCCAGCCCGACGGCGACCTGCAGCGCCAGCATGGCCGGGCTGAAGCCGGAGCGCTCGAGCTCGCGGTTCAACAGGAACACCAATCCGCCGGCCAGGGCGGCGATGGCCGTGTAGCGCAGGTCCTGACGGTGGATCGGCAGCCCATGGGCCGCCAGGGAGACCTGGACCACGGCGTGCCCGAGCAGGGTGCCGAGGCTCAAGCCGACGATGAAGCCGGGCAGACCCGCGACGCGGTAGCCGAGCCAGCCGCCGACCAGCTTGCCGGCGAAAGCGGCCAGGTTGGCGCAGGCCAGCGAGCGCGTGTCGCCGCGGGCCAGCAGGGCCCGGTCGGAGGTCACGCTGAGCAGGAAGAACCACGAGGCCAGCATCGAAAGCGGCGCCATCCAGCCGGCATCGTGGAACTCCGGCAGATAGAACAGCTCGAAGAAGACCGGCGAAAACAGCGCGACCGCCAGGGACAGCAGCAGGGCGGCGCGCAGCAGGGTCGTGCGGCTCTGCTCGAAGCGCGCGCGCAGCTGTTCGGGCTCGCGGCGCGCATAGCTCGCCAGCAGCGGGAAGATCACCTGGCCGGTCAGTACGCCCCCCAGGAACTGGGGCAGGTTGACGATCGCCAGGGCCTGGCCATAGACGCCCAGGACCCCCTCGGGCACCTTTTGCCCGAGCAGCAGGCGGTCGATCTGCATGGCGAAGAAGGTCACCCCGGTGCTGACGAAGATCCAGCGCCCGAAACGCAGCAGCTCCGCCAAGGCCGCGCGCTCGAAGCGCAGGCGGTTGCGCTCTCCGGGCAGGGCCAGGTGGCTCCAGAGCATGACCACAGCCGCCTGGGTCAGGGTGCCGGCCACCAGGGCCCAGGGCGTGGGCGAGTTGGCCGCCCACACGACCATCACCGCGATGGCGGCCGCCTGGGCGAGCAGCTCGCCCTGCACCTTGCGGGCCAGGGCCAGGTGGCGCTCGGCGGTGAAGATCTTGGTCGAGTTGAAGCCCTGCAGAATGGCCTGCAAGGCGGCCACCGGCAGCAGCTGCTCGAGCTGCGCATAGCCGGGGTGCTGCTCGTTGGCGTACAGGGCCGCGAAGGGGGCCGCCAGGAGCAGGGCCGCGGCGAACAGCAGGAAGCCGCGCAGGACCTGCAGGCTGAAGGCGCTGTCCAGGAAGGACGGGTCGTCGCCGCGGCGGCTGTGGACGATGCAGGGGCCGACGCCCACGTCGCTGAACATCCCGAGGCCCATGACGAAGGTGCTGACCATCACCATGACCCCGAAGTCGTCGCGCACCAGCAGGCGCGCCAGGATCACGTTGGAGGCCAGGCGCAGCAGGTTGGCGGCCCCCAGGCCGGCGACCGTCCATTTGGAGCTGCGCGCCACCCGCGCTTGCAGCTCGCCGCCCACCGGGATCTCGGCGGGGGCAGGGGAGCGCAGCGCGGTTTCGGACATGGGGCGGTCCCGGGTCGACCCGGAGCCAGGGATTGAAGTCGGCGCAGAGGCCCGCGCTGCCTCCCAGCTTGAACGGCCCTTCCCCGAATTGCGACCCTCGGGCCCGCCCGGGGGCCCGCGCGAGACAGCGGCGCAGCGGGCCCCAACGCGGGCAAACCGCGCTGGCAGCGCGGCCGGGCCGCGGGCGCCCAGCGCCCGCGCTTCCCGGCGGCGGGCAACGCCGGCCACGGCCCGCCGGTTAACTTCTGAACCCCGTTGTCCGGACCGCCCCGCTCGCCCGCCCCCGCCAGCCCCTCCATGGCCTCCCCGAACCGCCGGTCGCTGCTGCTGATCCCGACCCTGCCGGCGGTCCAGACCCCCCGCGGAGGCGTGGTCCTGACCCGCAAGTTCCTCGAAGGCTGCGAGGCCTTCCGGGCCGGCTGGGACGGCCCCTTGGAGCTGCTGCTGCGCCCCACGGACCAGCCCACCGACAACCTGGACAACATCGAGGTCCGGCCCGGCGATCTGCCCTTCGGCCTGCGCGTCTTGGCCCTGGACGATCCGGCGGTCAGGCCGCTGCTGGCCCAGGCGGGGGTCGTGCTCGGCGGCCTGTGCCACGAGCAGAGCCACCTGGCCGGCTGGGCGGCGGAGGCCGGCACGCCCTTCGCCTACACCACCGAATACACCCTGCGCACGCGCCTGCAGATCGCCGCGGTGGAGGTCAAGAACCCCCTGCGGCGCTGGCGGCGGATGTGGTTCGAGCGCGGCCTCGAGCGCCGCCACGAGGCCTCCCTGCGGCGCGCCAGCGGCGTGCAGTGCAACGGCACGCCGACCTTCGATGCCTATCGTGGCCTGACCCGCGAGCCGCTGCTGTTCTTCGACACGCGGCTCGAGGAGGCGCACCTGATCGGGGGCGGCATGCTGGAGGAGCGCCTGCGCGAGCGCGAGCGGCGCCGCGCCGCCGGCGAGCCGATCCGCCTGGCCTTCTCCGGCCGGCTCAAGGAGATGAAGGGCGTCGACCATCTGATCCCGGTGGCCGAGGAACTGCGGCGCCTGGGCGTGCCCTTCCAGCTCGACATCTACGGCGAGGGCAACCTGAACCAGGCCCTCGACGAGGGCATCGAGGACCGCGGGCTGGCCGGGCTGGTGCGGCGCCACGGCACGCTCGACTTCCACACCGAGCTGACCCCGCGGATCCAGTCCCAGTGCGACCTGTTCGTGGCCTGCCATCGCCAGGGCGACCCCTCCTGCACGTACCTCGAGACCTTCGGCTGCGGCGTGCCGATCGCGGGCTACGCCAACGAGGCCTTCGCCGGCCTGCTCGAGCGCACCGACTCCGGTGTGGCCGTGCCCATGGACCAGCCCGAAGCCCTGGCCCGCGCGATCGAGGCCCTGGCCCAGGACACGCCGCGGCTGGCGCGCCTGTCCCGAACGGCGCGCGAATTCGCTGCGGAAAACACCTGCGAGCGCACCTTCGCGCAGCGCAGCGCCCACCTCGAGCGCCTGCGCGCGCGCGCCTGACCCATGCCGCGGCCGCTGCACCTGTGCTTGGTCTGCTCCTCCGGCGGGCACCTGTTCGAGCTGCTCTCGCTCAAAGCCCTGTGGGCCGAACGCCCGCACTTCTGGGTCTGTTTCGACACGCCCGACGCGCGCTCGCTGCTGGCCGGCGAGCAGGTGGTCTGGGCCCACCATCCCACCAACCGCAACCTGATCAATCTGTGGCGCAACTTCGGGCTGGCCAAGCGCGTGCTGGCCGAGCGGCGCCCGGATGTGCTGCTCTCGACCGGCGCCGGCGTGGCCGTGCCGTTCCTGATGGCGGGCAAGCGCCTGGGCATGCGCACGATCTATCTCGAATCGATCACGCGCCTCGGCGAGCTGTCGCTGTCCGGCCGCATGCTCTATGGCCGCGTGGACGAGTTCCTGGTGCAGTGGCCCGAGCTGGCCCGACGTTTCCCGCGCGCGAGCTATCGAGGCGGCATCCTGTGATCCTGCTGACCGTCGGGACCGAAAAGTTCTCCTTCCACCGCCTGGTGGCCGCCTTCGACGCCCTGGCGGCGCCCGGCGGGCCCCTGGCCGGGCGCGAGCGCTTCGCCCAGATCGGATCCTCGAGCCATGTGCCGCGCCACGTGCCCCACGAGCGCCTGGTGCCCTTCGAGCGCATGCGCAGCCTGATCGCGGGCGCCGAGCTGGTGATCTCCCACGCCGGCGCGGGCTCGACGCTGCTGTGCCTCGAGCTCGGGCAGCGGCCGCTGCTGGTGCCGCGCCAGCGGCGCCACGGCGAGCACGTGGACGACCACCAGGTGGGCTTCGCGGAGCGCCTGGCGCAGGCCGGCCGGGTCGGGCTGCTGCGCGATCCCGCCGAGCTCGGCGCGGCCATCGAAGCGGCCCTGGCCGCTGCGCGGGGCCAGCGCAGCGGGCCGCGGGCCGTCGAGCTGGCGGCCTATCTGGAAGGCCGCTTCGCGGCCCTGGAGCGCGAGGAATGAGCGTCCCGGTGCGGCTCGGCGCCGTGGCCATCGGGCGCAACGAGGGCCCGCGCCTGGAGCGCTGCCTGGAGGCCCTGCTGGCCCAGGGGCTGACCACGGTGTACGTCGATTCGGGCTCGACCGACGGCAGCCGCGAGGCGGCGCGCCGGCGCGGCGTCGAGGTGGTCGAGCTGGACCTGTCGCGGCCGTTCACCGCGGCCCGGGCGCGCAACGCCGGCTTCGAGCGCCTGCTCGAGCTGCACCCGGCGGTCGAGTTCGTGCAATTCGTCGACGGCGATTGCGAGCTGGTGCCGGGCTGGATCGAGCGCGGCCTGGCGGCGCTGCTGGCGGAGCCGGACCTGGCGGCGGTCTGCGCGCAGCGCAAGGAGCGCTTTCCGGAGGCCTCGCCCTGGAACCTGCTGTGCGACCTCGAATGGAACACCCCGGTCGGCGAGGCCGAAGCCTGCGGCGGCGATGCGCTCTATCGGCGCGCCGCCCTGGAGGCCGTGGGCGGCTTCGATGCGCGCCTGATCGCCGGCGAGGAGCCCGAGCTGTGTTTCCGCCTGCGCCAGCGCGGCGGCCGCATCCGGCGCCTGCCGGGCCTGATCACCCTCCACGACGCGGCCATGACCCGCTTCGGGCAGTGGTGGCGGCGCACCAAACGCTCCGGGCACGCCGCGGCCGAAGCCTGGGCCCTGCACGGCACCGGCGGGCAGCGCGCCATGGTGCGCCTGGCCCAGAGCGCCCTGCTGTACGCCCTCGGCCTGCCGCTCGCCGCCCTCGGGGCGACCCTGGGCCTTGGGGCCGCCGGCCTGCCCCTTTGGCCGGCGCCCCTCGGCCTGGGGCTGGCCTACGGCCGCCTGGTTTCCAAGGTGCGGACCCAGCGCCAGGCCCGCGGGGATTCCCCGGGGGCCGCGGGGCTCTACGCGCGCTACACCTTCCTGGGCAAGTTCGCCGAAACCGCCGGATTCCTCTCGTTCTGGAAGCACCGCCTGCTCCGTCGACGGGCCGGCCTGATCGAATACAAGTGAGCCCCGCCCCCGCCGACCCCGCCGCCGCGCGGGGCTCCGGGCCCCCCCGCCGGGTGGCCTACCTGATCAACCAGTACCCCAAGACCAGCCACGCCTGGATGCGGCGCGAGATCCTGGCCGTGGCCGCGGCGGGTTTCGAGGTGCAGCGCTTTTCGCTGCGGCGCGTGGGCGAGCCGCTGGTGGATCCGGGCGACCTGGCGGAGGCGGAGCGCACGCACTTCGTGCTCGATCACAAGCCGGCCGTGCTGCTGGCGACCCTGCGGGTCGCGCTGACCCGCCCCGGGCGCTTCATCGAGGCCCTGCGCCGTGCCTGGTTCATCGGCCGCCGCCACCCGCGCGGCCGATTCGCGCACCTCTTCTACCTGGCGGAAGCCTGCTACCTGCTGGGCCGCCTGGCGCAGCGCCCGGTCGACCACCTGCACGCCCACTTCGGCACCAACAGCGCCACGGTGGCCTGCCTGCTCGAGACCCTGGGCGGCCCGGGCTACAGCTTCACCTTCCACGGCCCGGAGATCTTCGAAGCGATCAGCCAGCACGGCCTGCGCGAATGCCTGCACCGGGCGCGCTTCGCAGTGGCGATCAGCCACCACGGGCTGTCGATGCTGAAACGCTGGTCCGACTATGCCCATTGGAGCAAGCTGCACCTGATCCATTGCGGCATCGACGGCACGTTCCTGGACGGCGCGGCCACGCCGAACCCCAAGAACCAGCGCCTGATCTGCGTCGCGCGCCTCTCGCCGGTCAAGGGCCACCTGGTGCTGCTGGAGGCCCTGGCCGAGCTCGCGCGGCGCGGCAAACGCCTGCGCCTGGCCTTGATCGGCGGGGGCGAGTTCGAGGGCGAGATCCGGCGCGTGGCGGGCCAGCTGGGCGTGCTGGATCAGCTCGAATTCCTGGGCTGGAAGAGCGGCGCCGAGGTGCGCGACGAGCTGCTCCGCAGCCAGGCCATGGTGCTGCCCTCCTTCGACGAGGGTCTGCCCGTGGTTTTCATGGAGAGCTACGCCCTGCGGCGGCCGGTGATCTCGACCTACATCGCCGGGATCCCGGAGCTGGTCGAAAACGGGCGCTCGGGCTGGGTCGTGCCGGCGGGCTCGGTCGAGGCCCTGGTCGAGGCCCTGGAGGCCTGCCACGGCGCCAGCGCCGCGGAGCTCGACCGCCTGGGGGCGGCCGGGCGCGCGCGGGTCGAAGCGGACCACGACGCCGGCAAGGAGGCCGCGCGTTTGATGCAGCGTTTCGAGGCCGCCATCCAAGCGGCGCGCGGGGGGGCCGGGGCGTGCTGAGCGAGATCCTGGCCCACGGGCTGGCGGCGCTGACCCTGCCGGGCACCGTCGAGCTGGCGCTCTTGACCTTCGGCTGGCTGCGCGGGCGGCCCCTGCTCGAGGGACCCGAGCCTGGGCGCCTCAAGCGCTTGACCGTGGTCATCCCGGCCCACGACGAGGGCGCGGGCATCGCGCGCACCCTGGGCGGCCTGCTGGCCTGCCCGCGCCCGGAGGCCGAGGTCGAATTCCTGGTGGTCGCCGACAACTGCAGCGACGACACCGCGGAGCAAGCCCGCGCCGTGGGGCGCGCGCGGCCCCGCGCGGGCTTCAGCGTCACGGTGCTCGAGCGCCGGGACCCCGAGCGGCGCGGCAAGGGCCACGCCCTCGATTTCGCCTTCCGCTCGGCCCTGGGCCGCCCCGGCGCGGATCGCCCCGGGGCCTTCCTGGTGATCGACGCGGACACGCGCGTCAGCTCGACGCTGCTGACCGCCGCGGCGCGCGCCTTCGAGCGCGGCGTGCCGGCCCTGCAGGCGCCCTACCACTCCGGAGATCCGGAGGTCTCCTTGCGCGCCCGGCTGCAGCACCTGGCGCTCTTGGCCTTCAACCATCTGCGCCCCAAGTCCCGCGACCACCTGGGCCTGTCCGTGGGCATCCTGGGCAACGGCTTCGGCCTGACCGCGCGCACGCTGGAGGCCGTGCCCTACACGGCCACCTCGATCGTCGAGGACCTCGAATACCACATCCGATTGGTGCGCGCCGGCATCCGCGTGCGCTTCCTGGCGGAGGCGCTGGTGGCCGCCGATGCGCCGCCGTCCCTGGACGCCAGCAAGACCCAGCGCTCGCGCTGGGAGGGCGGCCGCTTCCGCATGATCCGCGAGCACGCCCCCGGACTGTTCCTGGAGGTGCTGCAAGGGCGCCTGCGGCTGCTCGAGCCGCTGCTCGAGCTGCTGCTCCTGCCGCTGGGCTTCCACGTGGCCCTGCTGCTGCTGGCGCTGGCCGTGCCCGGCCCGGCCGCCCACGGCTACCTGGGACTGGCCCTGGCGCTCTTGCCGCTGCACATCCTGTGCGCCATCCGGGTCGGCAAGGGCAGCGCCAAGGACCTGCTGGCGCTGCTGCTGGCGCCCGCCTACGTGGCCTGGAAGCTGGCGCTCCTGCCGAGGCTGTTGGCCACCGCGCGGCGCTCGAGCGCCTGGAAACGCACCGAGCGCTCGGCGGGCGAGCCGCCGCCGGGCGTCGATTGAGCCGGCGGGCACGGCGGCGCGGCCGCCGCCCGAGCCGCCCGAGCGACGGGCCCCCAGGCCGGGGCAGCCGGTCGGAGCCGCGGGACAGCAAGGCCCATTCATGCGCGCTTGACCGGGGCTTTGCGCGTGCCCCCTAGGGTTCCGCCCCATGCAGATCCCGCTCCCCCCCGCCCGCGCCCTGGCCGCGGCGGCGCTGTGCCTCGGCGCCCTGCCGCTCTCCGCCCAAACCTTCACCATCATCGGCCTGCCGGACACCCAGAACTACAGCGAGTTCTTCCCGGCGATCTTCACTGCCCAGACCCAGTGGGTGGCCGCCAACCTGAGCCCGCGCAACATCCGCTACGTGGCCCACTACGGCGACGTGGTCAACGACGGCGACAACCTGGTCCAGTGGGCCAACGCCGACCAGGCCATGTCGGTGCTCGATGCCGCCGGGGTGCCCTACGGCGTGACCGCCGGCAACCACGACATCACCCCGACGGGCAGCTCCGGCCAGCCCTACATCCCGCAGTTCTTCAAGCAATTCTTCGGCGCCCAACGCTTCGCCGGCAAGTCCTGGTATCGCGGCAGCTCGCCCAGCGGCATGAGCAGCTACCAGGTCTTCCAGGCCGGTGGCTTCGAGTTCCTGGGCCTGCACCTCGAGTGCGACGGCGCCCTGCGCGAGCTCGAATGGGCGCAAGGGATCCTCAACCAGCACCGCGACAAGCCGGTGATGATGACCACCCACCGCTACCTGCAAGACGCCGAGGACTACACCGCCGGCGTGCCGCTGGTGCCCTCCGGCTACTATCCGCCGATCTGGTACACGATCGAGGGCAAGTACGTCCCGGATGGCATCGAGAGCACCGAGTTCGCCGACTGGTTCGTGCGCCGCAACCCCAACGTGTTCTGGGTCAATTGCGGCCACTTCCACGAGGAATTCCGCCAGACCCTGACCAACGTCGAGGGCCGCACGGTCCACGAGGTGCTGGCCGACTACCAGGACGATCCCAACGGCGGCGACGGCTGGCTGCGCATCATGGAGCTCGACCTGGCGGCCAAGCTGGTGCGCGTGGACTCCTACTCGCCGACCCTGAACGCCTTCCGCAGCGCCGCGGAGAGCAAATTCAGCGCGCCGGTCGACTTCGCCGCCTTCCGCGAGAACCGGCCGACCGTGGTGTTGCAGGAGCAGATCGCCACGCACCTCGGCAACACCTACATCGGCACCCAGGACACCTGGATCAACCAGGCCAGCCCGAACACGGCCTACGGCCAGGCCGAGACCCGCGACTCGGACGACGATACGACCAACTCCCTGTTCTCCGATTCGCGCGGCCAAGCGCTGATCCGCTTCGACGGGATCGTCGGGCCGGCCGGCCTCGGCCGCGTGCCCGCCGGGGCCCAGGTGGTGCGCGCGCACCTCACGATCCAGGTCGTCGACGACATCGACAATCCGTTCCTGGACCCGGACTTCTTCTTGCACCGCGTGCAGGTGCCCTGGAGCGAGTCCTCGACCTGGAATTCGCTCGGCAACGGCCTTTCGGGCAGCGAAATCGGCCCGCTCCTGGCGGTGATCGAAGGCGACAACAACCCCAACGAAGACGGCCTGCGGCGCATCGACGTGACCAGCACCGTGCAGGCCTGGGTGGACGGCCAGCCGAACTTCGGCTTCGCGATCCTGCCCGAGATCATCTCCGGCAACGACGACGGCATCTCGATCGCGACCAGCGAGAGCAAGAACCCGCTGCTGCGGCCCAGGCTCGAGATCGTCTACGCCTTCGACTGCGGCTACACCCCCTACGGGCAAGGTGCCTCGCCGACCAACAGCCTGAGCCTCAGCGGAATCGGCTCGCCGACCCTCGGGGGCAACGTCCTGTGCAGCGTGAGCCCGGCCCCGGCCGGCGGCGCCTTCACCGCCTGGAGCCTGGCCTCCGGCTCGCTCCCGATCCTCGGCGGCGTGGCCCTGATCGACATCGGCAGCCTGGGCGGCATCGTCTTCACCCCGAACCTCTCGGGCGAGGTGGTGACCTCCCTGCCGATCCCGGGCGGCCAGAACCTGCCCGGCCTGACCCTCTACCTGCAGGCCTTCGCCAGCGACGCCTCCAAACCCCAGGGCTTCGCCTTCAGCAACGGCCTGGCCTGCCGCCTGTGCCCCTGAGGCCACCCGCGGCCCTTCGGCCGGAGGCGAGAGGCTGACAGGCTGAGAAAAAAATCGACTCGGGCTACGCCCGAGCGGTCAGACCAGCCCGTCAGCATGCCTTTGGGCCGCCATCCGGCGGCCGCAGAGGCTGGGATCGTCGCTGCGCGCCGATTTTTTTTCCAGCCTCTGAGCGCGATCGGCGCGGGCCGCGCCCGAGCCGCCGCACCAGCCCGTCCGGCTCCGGCGGGCCGCCCGACGAGCACGGCGACCTGAACCGGCCTCCCGAGGATCGTTCCAGGCCCCCGGGCCACCCAACCCAGCGCCGCGGCCGTCCCGAGGGGGGCGCCCGCGGCGCTGGCTTTTTCCGGCGGCGGGGAGCGCGGCGGGGTCGTCGCTGACGCCGGGACATCGGGATCCGCTCGCTCGGGCGGAACCCCGGGATCGGGCCATCCCGGGTCCAGCGCGGGCAGGAGCATTTCCGAAAGGACGGGGATCCGCCCCCCCCTGGAGCGGACAATCCCCTGAGACCTCCCGCCCCGCCGGGCGCTCCATGGACACCTCCGTCGCCAGCCAGCCTTTGATGCCCCCGCCCAGCGCCCTGTTGATCGGGGCGGATTCCCTGTTGATCGAGTGCGGCGAGCGTTGGCTCGCCCGGGGTTTCCCTCTGAGCGGGGTGATCAGCCAGGCGCCGCGGGTGCGCGCCTGGGCCGAGCTGCAGGGCCTGCCCGTGGTGGCCTTGGAGGGCGATTGGATCCAGTCCGCGGCCGGCCTCCAGGCGGACTACCTGCTGGCGATCACGCACCTCGAGCTGCTGCCCCCGGCGGCCCTGGCCCTCGGGCGGCGCGCGACGATCAATTTCCACGATGGCCCCCTGCCGGAGCTGCGCGGTCTGTATTGCCCGGTTTGGGCGCTGATCGAGGGGCGCGAGCGCTACGGCATCACCTGGCACCTGGTGGACGCCGGCATCGACACGGGCGCGCTGGTCGAGCGCCGCGAGTTCGAGCTGCTGCCCGGGGAGACCTCCCTGACCCTCAACACGCGCTGCTTCGAGGCGGCCCTGGAGGGCTTCGAGGCGCTGCTCGACCAGCTGGCCTCCGGGACGCTGCGCTCCAGCCCGCAAGCGGGCGCCCCGGGACGCCTGTGCCGCGGCAAGGATCGCCCCCGCGGCGGCGGCCTGCTCGATTGGTCGCTGCCGGCCGAGCGCCTAGAGCGCCTGGTGCGCGCCCTCGACTTCGGTCCCTACCCGAACACCTTCGCCCTGGCCAAGCTGCTCTATCGCGCAGCGGACGGCGGCCAACGGGCCCTGCGGGTCGGCGCGGCGCGGCTCGCCGACGCACCCGCAGCCGCCGGCGAGCCCGGGCGCATCCTGGCCAGCGAGGGCGGTCGGCTGACGGTCCTGTGCGCCGAGGGCGCCCTCGAGCTCAGCAGCTTGACCTGCCTCGCGGGCCATCCCGTGGACCTGGTCGCGCTCGGGCTGCTCCCGGGCGGCACCCTGCCGGGCCTCACGGCGGAGGCGCTCGAACGCCTCGACGCGCTGGCGCGCGCCCAGGCCCAGCAGCCGGAGGCGCTCTGGGTGCGCTGGCTGTCCGAGGCCGACGGCCTGTCGTTGCCCTTGGCGGCCGGTCGCCCGCAGGGCCAGCGCGCGCGCGCCGCGGCGCCGGTCGAGCTGCCCCTGCCGCGGGCTCTGAGCGAGCTGCCGCCGGAGCAGCGCGCCGTGGCCGTGCTGGCCGGCTGCCTGGCCTGGCTGCAGCGCACGGCGCCCGAAGAGCGCTTCCTGGTCGGATTCAGCGACCCGAGCCTGGCCGCGGCGCGGGAGGGCCTCGAGGCCCTGTTCGCCGAAGGCGCGCTGCTGCAGGTCGAGCGGGACCTGGCGCGCAGCAGCGCGACCTTCGTCCATCAGCTGGGCGAGGATCTCGAGCGGATCCGCCGCCGCGGCCCCCTGCCGCGCGACCTCGCCCTGCGCGACCCCGGTCTGGCCCAGCGCCGCGAAGCGCTCGGCGGCCGGCTGCCGCCGGTGCTGCTGCGGATCGGCGCGCCGGCGGCCGAACTGGCCCCAGAGCGCGAGTTCGAGCTCGCGGTGGCGCCGGACGGCTCCGCAGCCGCCCTGTGCTTCGACGGCAGCCGCTACGACCGCGCAGCCATCGAGCGCCTGGCGGCCCAGCTGGCCTGGTTCCTGGCCCAGGCCCTGCGGGCCCCCGAAGCCGCCATCGCCGAGCTCGAGCTGCTGCCCCCGGAGGAGCTGGCCCTGCTGCTCGGGCCCGCGAACGACACGGCCCGGCCGCTGCCCGCGGGCCTCGACCTGGCGCGCGCCTTCGAGCTCGAAGCCGAACGGCGCCCGGACGGACCGGCGGTCAGCTTCGATGGCCGCACCCTGACCTACGCGGAACTCGACCGCCGCGCCAACCAGCTGGCGCGCCACCTGCTGTCCCTCGGCCTGGCTCCCGAGGAGCCGGTCGGCGTGCACCTGCTGCGCTCCGAGCTGCTGCCCCTGGCGGTGCTCGGAATCTGGAAGGCGGGCGGCGCCTACGTGCCCCTCGATCCGGACTTCCCCGGGGAGCGCCTGGCCTTGATGCTGGCGGACTCCGGCGCGCGCCTGGTGCTGACCGAGAGCCAGATCGAAGCCGAACTGCCCGCGCCCGCCGGCGCGGCCCAGCGCCGCGTGCGGCTGGACCTGGACGCGCTGGCGATCGGCGGCCAGCCGGCCCTGCGCCCCGCGCGGGTGCTGGATCCGGCGCGGCTGGCCTACATCCTCTACACCTCGGGCTCCACGGGGCGACCCAAGGGCGTGCTGGTCGAGCACCGCAACGTGCTCAACTTCTTCAACGGGATGGACGAGCGCGTGCCGCCCGCGCGCAGCGCCGCTGCAGGCCGCCCCACAGGCACCTGGCTGGCGGTCACCAGCCTGAGCTTCGATATCTCGGTGCTCGAGCTGTTCTACACGCTGTGCCGCGGCTACCACGTGGTGGTGCACCGCGAGCGCGAGCGCGGCGGCCAGCGCAGCGTGACGCGCTCCAAGGATCCGCGCCCGATCGATTTTTCGCTTTTCTTGTGGGGCAACGACGCCGGCGAGGGTCCGGTCAAGTACCGCCTGCTGCTGGAGGCGGCCAAATTCGCCGACGCCCACGGCTTCGAGGCCGTCTGGACGCCGGAACGGCATTTCCACGCCTTCGGCGGCCCCTTCCCGAACCCTTCGGTGATCTCGGCGGCCCTGGCCACGGCCACCTGCCGCATCCAGATCCGCGCCGGCAGCTGCGTGGTGCCGCTGCACCATCCCGTGCGCATCGCCGAGGAATGGGCCATCGTCGACAATCTCTCGAACGGCCGCGTCGGCCTGGCGGCCGCCTCGGGCTGGCAGCCGGACGATTTCGTGTTGATGCCCGAGAACTACGCCTCGAACAAACAGAAAATGTTCGAGAACGTCGAGCTCGTGCGGCGGCTGTGGCGCGGCGAGGCGGTGCCCTTCGTCAATCCCTTCGGCGAAGCCGTGGCGCGCCAATCCCTGCCCCGGCCGATCCAGCGCGAGCTGCCGATCTGGATCACCTCCGCGGGCAATCCGGACACCTACATCGAGGCCGGCCGGCGCGGCTACAACGTGCTGACCCACCTGCTGGGCCAGTCGGTGGCCGAGGTGGCCGAAAAGATCGCGATCTACCGGCGCGCGCGGGCCGAAGCCGGTTTCGATCCGGCCGGCGGACGCGTCACGCTGATGCTGCACAGCTTCATCGGCGCGTCGCTCGATGCCGTGCGCGAAACCGTGCGCGCTCCGCTCAAGGCCTACCTCGACGCCTCGGTCGGGCTGGTCAAGAAATACGCCTGGTCGTTCCCGGCCTTCAAGCGCCCGGGCAGCGGCGGCGTGGCCACCCACGACCAGGACCAGCTCAGCGAGCTGGACCTCGATTCGCTCTCGCCCGAGGAGCAGGACGCGGTGCTCGAGCACGCCTTCCGGCGCTACTTCGAGCACAGCGGGCTGTTCGGCACCCCGGAGTCGGCCCTGGAGATGGTCGATCGGCTCAAGTCGATCGGCGTCGACGAGATCGGCTGCCTGATCGACTACGGCGTCGACGTGGACCAGATGCTGGCCAGCCTGCCGGCGCTGGCGGAACTGATGCGCCGCTCGCGCCCCGCGCCGGATAGCGACGCGGCCGGCGGCATCCAGCCCGCTTCGATCCCGCAGCTGATCCGGCGCCATGGCGTGACCCACCTGCAAAGCACGCCCTCCCTGCTGCGGCTGCTGCTGCTCGATCCGGAGGCTGAAAGCGCCCTGGCGGGCCTCGAGCAGCTGTGCGTGGGCGGCGAGGCCTGCCCCCTGGACCTGGCCCGCCAGCTGGCGGGCCTGCTGGCCTCGGGCGGCGGCCGGCTGACCAACCTGTACGGGCCCACCGAGACCACGGTCTGGTCCAGCAGCGCGGTGCTCGAGCCCGGGCTCGAGGCGGTCACGATCGGCAGCCCGATCGCCAACACGCAGCTGTATGTGCTGGACGAAGGCCGGCGCCCGCTGCCCCTGGGCGTGGCCGGCGAGCTGTGGATCGGCGGCGCGGGCGTGGTGCGCGGCTACCACCGGCGCGCGGACCTGACCAACGAGCGTTTCGTCGCTGATCCGCGGCGGCGCGAGCTCGAGCCCGGCTGGCCGGCGCGCCTGTATCGCACCGGCGACCAGGCCGCCTTCGGGCCCGATGGCAGGCTGATCTTCCTCGGGCGCCGCGACGGCCAGGTCAAGCTGCGCGGCTATCGCATCGAGCTGGGCGAGATCGAACAGCGGCTCTTGGCCTGCCCGGGGATCGGCGAGGCCGCCGTGTTGGTGCGCGAGGACAGCCCCGGCGACCAGCGGCTGGTCGGCTACCTGACCGCCAAGGCAGGGCTGGCGATCGACCTCGAGGGCGCCAAGGCCGCCCTGCGTCAAAGCCTGCCGGACTACATGGTCCCCGCGCTGCTGCTCGTGCTGCCGGCCATGCCGCGCACCCCCAACGGCAAGCTCGATCGCCGGGCATTGCCGAAACCCAGCGCCCCCAGCGAAGGGGCGGCAGCGCCCTACGAAGCCCCCAGCGAGGGCCTGGAGGCGACCCTGGCGGGCCATTTCCGGCGGGTGCTGGGCCTGCCGGAGATCGGCCGCGACCAGAGCTTCTTCGACCTCGGCGGCCATTCGCTGCTGGTGGTCAAGCTGCACCGCGACCTCTCCGCCGCCCTGGCCAGCGAAATCGACCAGGTGCCCTCGCTGACCGACCTGTACCGCTTCCCCACCGTGCGCGGGCTGGCCGATTTCATCCAAAACGGCCCCGACACCGAAGCCGTCGACCGCTCCAGCGCCCGCGGCGCCGCCCGCCGCAGCGCGCTGCAAGCCCGCAGGCGCAGGCGCTGATTTGCAACGGATTTCGCGCTGAAACGGCGCGATCCAGCGACCTCCGGGCCCCGCGCTCGGGGGCCCGTCGCCGCCGGCTCGAGCGCGGCCGGAGCCGCCCTCAGGGGCGCCGGGTGCTGAGGTCCGCGATGTGGTCCAAGACGCGGCGGTGGATGCGCTGCACGATCTGGTCGGCGATCAGGCGCCAGTAGGAGACCGGCCCCATGTCGAGGCGATACCAGGTGGAGCCTTCGAGGCGGGTGCGGCCGCCGGGCAGCGGCACCAGGCGGAATTCGCCGCGCAGCGAGCGGAAGGCCGCGCTCAGGTGCGGCGGCTCGACGCGCGCGTAGAAGCTCCACTCCTCCATGGGAGGCGGCGCGGAGGCCACGTCGAAGGCCAGGCGGCGCGGCGGCTCCCAGGCGGTGATCGGCTCGACGAACGCGCCCGTGGAGAACTCGCAATGGCGCACGGCGCCCACGCCGCTGCCTTCGATGCGGGCCCGCAGGGGGTAGGCGATGCCGGTCGCGAACAGCCAGTGCTGCGGCGCGGGCAGCTCGGCGAAGCCGATCACGTTGGGCCAAACCGCCTCCGGAGGCGCCGGAATCTCGATCGAGGAGCGCACCTCGAACACGGGCGGCTCGCAGAGGCGCTGCTCCAGCAGGAACAGGGGGACCAAAGCCAGGGCCGGGAAGAGCCCCGCGGCCTCCGGCGCCGGGCGCGCGACCGCTGTGCCGAGCAGGCCGCCGATCAGCGCCACCGGCAGGCTGACCCCGGCGGCCAGCACCAAGCAAACGATGCCCTCGAGGGCGAACAGCAGGAACAGGGCCGCGGTCAAGGCCAGGCTGAGGGACACGAGCCCGAGGGTCGGACGAAGGCCGATCGGCCGGCGATGGTTGGCGATCTGGGCCGTCGAGAAGCCCATCAGCAGGGGCGTCCCCAGGAACAAAGCGCTGCCGTAGCCGCCGATCCAATGGGCCGAGATCAGGGCCAGCAGCAGGCCGCCCACGGCCGGCAGGCCCACGGCCAGTGCGGTGCGCCCCAGCGCTGCCGGCGCGGGCAGATCGGCGCCCGCGGCCGCGCTTCGCTCGACCTGGGCTGGCTCGGACGGCAGCAACACGAGAATCGCCATCCACGCGTAGCCCACGACCGGCAGGAAAATCGTCAGGGCCAGCAGCGGGTCCCGGCCGGCGTCCCGGACGCGGCGCAGGGTCAAGGCCGCGGCAGCCCACAGGAACGGCACGGACCACAGGGCCAGCAGCAGCAGCCAGGCGGAGGACAGCGGCTCGAGCTTCGAGGCCCGCAGGCTGTAGCTCGGCACCAGATAGTCCCAGGGCGTCCAGACGACCCCGAAGCGTAGCCAGAACAGCAGCGCCTCGGCCGCGTACTTGACCGCCATCAGGGACAGGCCGGTCAGCAGATAGGGGCCGCGGCGGATGCGGCCCTCGACGAGAAACAGCCAGCGCAGGGAGTCCATGGCAAGGCCAGCGGGGCCGTGGCGCGACGGTCGCCCGGCCCCTCCGAGCGCGCCCGCCACGGGGCGAGGGCCCGCCGGGGCACCCAG
Source organism: Planctomycetota bacterium (assembly GCA_044359835.1). Lineage (GTDB taxonomy): Bacteria > Planctomycetota > UBA1135 > UBA1135 > JBIKLM01. The sequence goes on along the minus strand of JBIKLM010000012.1, from coordinate 3,086 downwards.
GGTAGCCCGGAGGCCGGGAGCCGGCCGGCGCAGCCCTGGAGCGGCGGCCGCCTCCCGCCCAGCCGCCCAGCCGCCCGGCAGGTCGGCCCGGACCCGGGGCGGTCCCGGTCGGACAGCGGGTCCGCGCCGCCCGGGGGCCGACGCCCTCCATCCGGGCCCTGGGAAGGGCTTCGCGCGGTGCCCATTGGGCGCGCCTCGCTACGCTTGGCGCCTGCGCTTTGCCGATGCTGCTAGTCCGGTGGCCGCCCCCCCGGCGGCCGCCCGGTCCCCATGTCCTCCCACCCCGCCTCCGGGGCCGCCCAGGGCGGCCTCGACATCGCCCTGATCGGGATCGGCTGCCACCTGCCGGGGGCTCGGAATCCGCAGGCCTTCTGGAAAAATCTGCGCTCCGGGGTCGAATCGATCGTGCCCTACACGGAGGAGGAGCTGCGCGCCGCGGGGGTCGGCGATGCGCTGCTCAAGCACCCGGACTACGTGCGCCGCGGGGCCCCGCTCGAGCAGATGGAGTGGTTCGATGCGGACTTCTTCGGGCTCTCGCCCAAGGAGGCCGCGATCATGGATCCCCAGCACCGCCATTTCCTCGAATGCGCTTGGGAAGCGCTCGAGGACGGCGCCCAGGTGCCGGAGCGCTTCGAGGGCCGCATCGGGGTCTTCGCCGGCTCGGGCATGGCGGCCTATTTCGCCTTCAACATCCTGACCAATCCGGAGCTGCTGGACGAGGTCGGGCTGTTCTTGCTGCGCCACACAGGCAACGACAAGGACTTCCTGGCCACGCGGGTCTCCTACATCTTCGACCTGCGCGGGCCGAGCGTCAACGTGCAGACCGCCTGCTCGACCAGCCTGGTGGCCGTGCACCAAGCGGCCCAGAGCCTGATCTCGGGCGAGTGCGACCTGGCGCTGGCCGGCGGCGTGACGATCGAACTGCCCCACCGGCGCGGATACCTCTACAAAGAGAACGAGATCCTGTCCCCCACCGGGCAGGTGCGCGCCTTCGACCACCGCTCGGCGGGCACGGTGTTCGGCTCGGGCGCCGTGGTGGTGGCGCTCAAGCGCTTGGACGACGCCCTGGCCGCCGGCGATCCGATCTACGCGGTGATCAAGGGCACGGCGGTCAACAACGACGGCGCCGGCAAGTCCGGTTACCTGGCGCCCAGCGTCGACGGCCAGGCGGAATGCGTGGCCGAGGCCCTTTCGGTGGCGGGCGTCTCGCCCGACACGATCGGCTACATCGAGACCCACGGCACCGGCACCCCGATCGGCGATCCGATCGAGATCGCGGCCCTGACCCAGGCCTTCCGCGCGCGCACCAAACAGAAGGGTTTTTGCGCCATCGGCTCGGTCAAGGGCAACATCGGACACCTCGACACCGCCGCCGGCGGCGCCAGCCTGATCAAGGCCGCCCTGGCGCTCAAGCACGGCGAAATCCCGCCCAGCCTGCATTTCGAGGCGCCCAATCCGGACATCGACTTCAAGTCGTCGCCGTTCTTCGTCAACGCCAGCGCGCGCGCCTGGCCGAGCCTGTCGGGGCCGCGGCGCGCCGGCGTGACCTCCCTGGGGGTCGGCGGCACCAACGCCCACGCGATCCTCGAACAGGCGCCGCAGCGCCCGGCCGGCAGCCTGCCGCGCGCGCCCTTCCAGCTGCTGGTGCTCTCGGCCAAGAACCGCGCCGCCTTGGACGACGGCGGCACCAAGCTGGCCGCGCACCTGCGCGAGAACCCAGGCCTCGAGCTGGCCGACGTAGCGCACACGCTCTACCACGGCCGGCGGCATTTCGGCCAGCGCCGTGTGCTGGCGGCGCGCGATGTGGCCGAGGCCGCGGCGCTGCTCGAGACCCGCGACCCGCGGCGCGTGTTCCAGCACGCGGCCCACAGCCCGGCCAGTTTGGTGTTCGTGTTCCCCGGCGGCGGCGCCCCGCACCTCGACATGGCGCGGGACCTGTGGGAGCAGGAGCCTGCCTTCCGCGCCGAGCTCGAGCGCGGTTTCGCCCTGTTCGAACGGCGTTCCGGGGTCCGCCTCGCGGAGCGGCTGTTTCCGGCCCCCGACGCCGACCGGCTGCGGCTGGCGGCCGAGCTCGAGCGCCCGGCCGTGCAGCTGCCGGCCCTGTTCCTGGTGGAGCTGGCCCTGGCGCACTGGTGGATGGCCCAGGGCCTGCGGCCCGAAGCGCTGATCGGGCATTCCTTGGGCGAGAACACCGCCGCCTGCCTGGCGGGCGTGTTCCGCTTCGAAGACGCGCTCGGCCTGGTCAGCCTGCGCGGCGAGCTGTTCGAGCGCGTGCCGGCGGGCGGGATGCTGAGCGTGCCGATGTCGCCGGCGGAGCTCGAGCCCCTGCTCGGCCCGGACCTGGACCTGGCCACCATCAACGCACCGGAGCTGTGCGTCGCCTCGGGGCCTTTGGAGGCCCTCGAAGGGCTGGAGCGGCGCCTGGCCGAGCGCGAGGTCGAGGCCCAGCGGATCAAGATCCACATCGCGGCCCACTCGCGCATGCTCGAGCCGATCCTGGACGAGTTCCGCGCCTTCCTGGGCCGCCTGCGCCTGTCGCCGCCCAGCCTGCCGATCTTCTCGAACCTGACCGGCCGGCGGCTCGAAGCCAGCGAGGCCCAGGATCCCGAGTATTGGGTGCGCCACCTGCGCTCGCCGGTGCGTTTCGCCGACGGCGTCGCCGCGCTGTGCGAAACGCCGGGCCGCGTGTTGCTGGAGGTCGGCCCCGGCAAGACGCTTTCGACCCTGGCGCGCCAGCACCCGCGCCTGCAGCAGAGCGGCGGCGCGGCGATCGCCTCCCTGCGCCATCCGGAGGAGGAACTCGACGACCGCCTGGCGCTGCTGACCGCGCGCGGCCGCCTGTGGGCCGCCGGCCTGGGCGCGGAGCAGGGCCTCGACCTGGGCCAGCTGTGGCAGGGCGAAGCGCGCCTCAAACTGAACCTGCCCGGCTACGGCTTCCAGCGCAGCCGCTTCTGGATCGAGCCCGGCCGCGCCATGGAGGGCTCGCGCGAGACCGAGGGCCCGCGCATCGAGCGCCTGGACCATCCCGAGGACTGGTTCTTCGAGGCGCGCTGGCGCGAACAGCCCCTGGCGGCGCGCGCCGCCGA
>JBIKLM010000208.1:0-7530 GCA_044359835.1 Planctomycetota bacterium | reverse complement strand
CCACCTTCCTGCCCCTGCTGGCCGAGCACCTCCAGCGCGCCCTTCTCGCCCCGCTCACCCTCGCTCGACCCGAGACCACGAGCACCCAGCCGAAGCCCCCGACCCAGGCCGACCTCCCGCCCGCCGCACTCCGCTGGACCCTCGCCCGCGCCGACCTCTTCTCCTCGCCCGCCCTGCTCGCCCGCACGCCAGAAGCCCTGCAAGCCTTGCGAGCACCACCAAGCTCGATCTCGTAGGCCCGACGGATCGAAGCAGCTCACTCCTGCCCGTGCCCTTCCTCTTGCTCTTGCTCTTGCTCTTGCTCTTGAGCAGCAAAACGAGCGACAGGCTCGTCGAGGACATCCAGGGTTTCGAGCTCTGCACCGAAGCGCAGCTCCAGCATCCGTTCCACGAAGCCGGGGGGGACCTCGTCCCGGAACTTGGTGCGCTCCAACATCGAGGGATTGGATCGGAAAGGAGCCAGGGTGAGCTGGCGCCAGGGCTGGCCAGGCAGAGGCAAATTCGAAGCCTCGATGGGTTTGTCCCAGCGCAGCAAGTAGTTGTCGACGGTCTTGATTTCGAGGTTGAAGGCCGCTTCGAGCGACCGTGCCAACCTCAGATTCGCCAAGAGCCCGGCGAAGGTGTACCAGGTCTGTCGGCCATTGCTCTTCTGAAGGAGCAGGGTCTTCTCGCTATCCAGGAAGTAGTGTTCATCGCGCAGCTCCCCGAGGCACTTGCGGGCCCGCGGAGTCCACTCCGGTGCAGTGAAGTCCTCAGTCAAGACCCGACGACACTCCCGCGCGAAGCGGTTGGCGAGGGGCATCGCCTCCCCCTGCCAGCGAACCTTGCCTTCGCCCACCAGCGGCTCCACCTGCACGCGACGCCGCTGCCAATCGATCTCCAGGATCTTCCATGCCCGTCCGGCAAGCAATAGACCCTGTTCGCGCACGTCGGCGCTCAGGGCCAGAGGCACGACCTGCCCGACTTCGAAGCGCCCATGAAGAACGGTCAGGAGCGACTCTCCGATGAAGCTGACCAACAGCTCCATGAAGTGCTTGTAGCCGTAGGTCTCTTCGCCGAGCTTGCCGAAATAGACCAGGCCGTCTTCGGCGCTCAGGATCCCCCGCGTCATCAGATGGCGCAAAACTTCCTGCCCCTCGACCTGCTTGAGTCCGGCCTGGGCCAAGAAGATCTGCAAAGCCCGTTCCCAGTCGCCCAGCCCAAGACCGCGCTGCTGCAGCACCAGCGCCATCTGTTGCTGAGCCAAGAGATGCACCGGGAAGGGCGGCGGCAAGACCGGCTCCACATAGCCCTGCTTCCAGAGTTCGACCAGGGCACTCGCGCGCAAAAGCCCATCGGGACTGGTGGCCAGGAACAGGCAGGAACGCAGGGACCCAGGGCGGCGGCCGGTGCGCCCGAGCCGTTGCAGGAAGCTGGCCACACTCGCAGGTGCATCGATCTGGATCACCCGGTCGAGATCCCCCACGTCGATCCCCAACTCCAGGGTGCTGGTGGCGACGATCACGCAATTGCCGCCTTCCGCAAAGGCCCGTTCCGCTTCCCGGCGTTCCCGGACCCCGAGGGAGGAATGAGACACATAGGTCTCGACGCCGAGCTTGCGCAGCCTCTGGGCCAACTGCTCGACCCGTACGCGGCTGTCGCTGAAGACGAGTCGCTTCTGCCCACGGTGGAGCGCCGCGATGACATCGGCGGCATTGTCGAGCTTGCCGACGAAGTCGATGATCACCTCGGTGGCGGCGTGGGCGCTGGCTGCGGGCGGGGCGATCACCACGCCGCGCCGGCCAGCCGGGCTGAGCCAGGCCAGCAGCTCCTGGGGGTTGCCGACGGTGGCCGACAGGCCGATGCGTTGGATCGGGGCCTTGGTCAGGGCCTCGATGCGCGAGAGCACCGCCAAGAGGTGCCAACCGCGATCGCTGGCGGCGAAGTTGTGCACTTCGTCCACGATGGCCACCCGCACCCCTGCAAAGAACGAAGTCGGCACGGATTTGGCCGAGATCAGCAGCGATTCCAGGGACTCGGGTGTGGTCAGCAGCAGGTCGGGCGGCGAGCGGCGGATCTCGCGCCGCAGCGGCTCGGTCACGTCCCCGTGCCACACCCGCACCCGACGCCCGAGCAGCTCTGCCAGGGATTCGAGGCGCTGGGAGAGGTTGTTGAGCAGGGCCTTGAGCGGGCAGACGTAAAGCACCGTCAGGCCGCGCCAGTCCTCCTCCAGCAGCCTCGAGAAGATCGGAAAAAGGGCCGCTTCGGTCTTGCCGCCAGCGGTGGGCGCCAAGAGGATGGCGTCGGCTCCGGTGATCAGCGGCTCGATGGCTTGCCGCTGCAGGGGCCTCAGGCTCCGCCAGCCCAGGGTATTGACGATGTGGTGCTGCAGCGCGGGGTGCAGGCGTTCGATCGCTGCCTGATCAGACCCCTCAGCCCTCGCCATCGCCCTCCCCCAGGTCCAGCTCGAGGGCTTCGAGCGCCCCACGGCCGGACAAGGCCCGCTCCTCCCGTGTCAGCTCTTCATCCGCCAGAGCCACGTCGGCGTGCTGGCGGGGATCGAAGGACTCGTACAGCTCGACCTTGTCCAACACCTCGACCACCAGTTTGCGCAGGAACAGACGCGGTGCGATGCCCACCTTGCCGCCCAAATCGCCGACGATGCCCCGGGCCAGACTCCGCAAGAAGGCATCGTCGACGCGCCCGAGGACACGCCCCGCCGCTTCCGATCCGGAGGCGAACACATCGCGCACCTTTTGGCCCAATTCGAACAATTTCTCCAGATCGAAGCCCGTCAAGCGCAGCTGGGGCGCGCGGGGATTGTCGAACTCGGCGGGTCCCTTGAAGCTGGTCTGGATGCGCTGGTGCAGCGGCTCCAGGCGGCGCACGCCGTTTTGGCCGTCGAAGAAGGCCGGCGTCCCGGTCAAGACCAGATAGAGCCCCGGGAACAGGTCCGAGGTCAGCTCGTCGATCCACTGCCTGAGGGCATTCAGGCTCTTGTCGCGCACATCCGTGCGCATGCGCTGCAGGGTCTCCACCTCGTCCAGGACGAGCACCAGGCCCGGATGGCCGCAGTCGCGCAGCACGACGAGCAGCCCGCGCAGGAAGGCCAGGGCACCGTCGTGGTCGATCTCGCCCTTGACGCCCACGCGCCGCTTGGCCTCGGCGGCCACGTTGGGCTGACCGGAGAGCCAGGCCAGGACCCCCAGGGCCAAATCCCGCTCCCCGGCATGCAGCAGTTCGTGGTAGCCGAGCAGGGCCTGGGCGAACATCGGGGCGGCCTCGCTGACCTTGTCCAAGCGGCGACGCATCAGCTCGTGCACGCGGGCGTGCAGGCGCTGGGGATCCTGGATCGGCCCGCCATCTTCCGCCTCCACGTCGGCCTCGAGGGCCGGCAACCACAGATCGAGGATGGACTTCAACGCATTGCCGGCCTGCTCCTGGGTCGACAGGCGCTCGATCACGCGGCGATAGACCGTATTCAGCTTGTAGAGCGGCGTTTCGTTCTCCGAGATCTGCACCTCGGCGGTGACGAACTGCTTCTGCCGGGCCAGTTCCTGGATCCAGCGCACGCAGAAGGTCTTGCCCGATCCGTACTCCCCGCGGATCGCCTTGAAGGCCCCGCGGCCAGCCGCGACACGGGCGAGCTCCTCCTCCAGCGTGGGCCGGAATCGCTCGAGCCCCACCGCCAAAAGGCCCAAACCCCGGCCGGGGACGCCCCCACGCCGCAGGGCGTCCAGCAGCTCAGAGCGCCGCGCCGGGCTGATCATCTTCCGGGCCCTCCGAGACCAAACTGCTGGAACAGGGCTTCCACGTGCAAGACCACATCGCCCTCGGCTTCGCGCAGGACCTCTGTGCCGTCGTAGTTGAGCAAGCGACGGGCCAGGGACAGCAGGGAGTCCAATTTGGCATCCAGCAGTCCGAGCTGGCTCCCGATCGCGCGCCGGGGCAAGGTGCCCCCGCTGGCGTCGAGCAGGGCCAGCAGATCCGCGATGGGCTGATCCTGGGGGCGCTGCCGGGCCAGCACCTCTTTTTGTGATTTGAAGAGCGAGCTCTTCAGCAAGCGCGCGATCCACGCCGGGCGCTCTCCGGCTACGGAGGCGCCACTGCCGGCTGCTGCACCAACCAGCGCCGACTGCGAGCGCCGCTCGGGCGCGCTGAACAAATCGCCCTGGGAGCGGCGCAGCCCATCGGGCTCCGCCGCGGCGTCGAAGGGCTCTCGGCCCTCCCGGGGGTCCTCGGGGGAGTCCCACCACCAGGGGCGCGCCAGGACCTCGGGACCGTAGCCCGCGTCCAGATCCTCTGCGAGTTGGCGCGGGACGAAAACCCCCAGGGGCACGACCACCTCCTGGGCGGTGGCGCCCCCGTGATAGCCCGAGGCCTTGGCTGCGTAGCGCAGGCCTTCGATGGATGGCAGCACCACCGGGCCGCCGAGCTTGGGCAGCAGCACCCGCGGCCCTTCGAAGCGGGTCTCGCCCGCCTCCGGGGCCCGCTCGGCGGAACGCCAGCGCTCTCCACCTTCTGCTCCCTCGCTGTCCTTGCGGCCGCCGGGTCGATCGAGCACGTGTCCATGGTCCGCAGTCAAGACCAGCAGCCGCCCCTCCATGCTGGCCGCGACCGCGAGCGCCGCCAGCAGCGGAATCGCCTCCAGCCCCCACTCCAGGCGCACCTGACCGCCTTGTTTGAGCCAATCGTCGATGGCGTTGAGCACGACCGCCACGACCCGCGCCTCGCCGGCCAGACTTTCCTGCAATTCGGCCGCAAGTCCGGGGGCTGCGCTGGAGAGGCCGCCCTTGTGGAACAGGGGCACCGGCGCTTTGGCGGAAATCCAGCCCTGCCTGCGCGCCAACTCGCCGAAACCCTGCACCTCGCTGCCCGCATCCCCGACGGTCAAGCGCCCACACAAGAGACTCGTGCGGCAGGCCTCGGTCACCGTGGGCAAGGGGGCCAGGACGGGCGGCCAGCGCCGCCGGGGTGCGGGCGCGATGCGCTCGAAGGTGCCGCCCCGCACCAGGTCCGCAGCGAGCGCTTCGAACTCCACCGCGCTCATGCCGTCGAGCACGACCAAGAGCAGCCGATGCTTCTTGGCCAGCGCGGCCACGGGCCCCTCCAGCAGGGCCTCGCTGAAGCACAACTCCCCGGGGCCCTCCTGGCCGGCAAAGGAGCGGGCCAGGGCCGCCGCGAAGGGCGCGGAGAGCGCGTCGCGGCGCTTGCCCACCGCCTCCAGCAGCTCGCCCACCGCGGGCGCCAGGCTGGCCGGCAGCTCGGCCTGGGCCAGGCGCCGCCGCTCGCCGTCCACTGCGGCCCACTCCTGGTTTTGCACCTCGGCCAGCTCGGACAGCACCCGGCGCTCCTCGGGTCGCGCCCGGAGCCAGCGCGCCAGGCGCACAAGCGCCTCCAGGGCCCGCCGCGCCCCGCGCCAGGGCTCGCCGGCCCGCTCGATATCCCGCAGCAGTTCGCCGACCTGCTGCTCCAGGGCCTCGCGGTGCCGCTTGCGCGCGGGCTCGGCCAACAAACTCCGCAGCGCGCGCGCCAGATCGGCCACGCGCGCCTCGATGCCTCCGGGCAGCAGGGGGCTGCTCGGGATCAGCGCCGCGGCTCCAAAGGCGCGGAGCTGCTGCTCGGCGCCCTGCAAAGTCCGCCGCCGCAATTCCCCGTCCACAGGCAAGGCCTCGAAGCACTGCCGCGCGGCCGCCGCCCACTCGGCGAGCGCCCCGGGATCCGCGGCGAACGGCTCGAGCTGGATCTGCAGCCTCAGGCGCTCCTTGAGCAGCGGGTCCCCAGCGCCGGAGCTCGCCACCAGCTCCGCCAACAAGCCCCATTCCAAGGCGCGCCGCCCCTGGCCCTTGGCCACGAGCGCCACGGCGGTCCGCCCGAATGCGCCCACCCGTTCACCCAGCCGCCGGCCCAGTTGCTGACGCAGGGCCTCCGAGAGGGTAGGCCAAAGATCGTCGAGCACGGCCCCCGTCGGAGCACCGGCGCCCGAGCGCCCCACCAGGGCCTCCATCAGCCCCGGCTTGGTCCAGATCGCCTGCGTAAGCCCCAGCGCCTGAATCAGCGCCCCCCAGGCGAATTCGAGATCCAGGATGCCCGCGGGCACCCGCGGGTAGCCGCCGGCCGGATTGCGCGCAATCAGCTCCTTGGCGATCCAGCTCTGTTCGCTCAAGTCGGGGGTCTGCTCCTCGGCGCCGAACAGCTCGCGCAGCAACGCCCAGTGCTCGGCGCTGTGCAGCCGGCGCTGGGACACCCGCGCCAAGACCTCCTCGCCCAGCTCCGATTCGCCGACCGCCGAGAGCAACAACACGGGTTGCTCCGCCTTGGCATCCAGGAGCGCGCGCCGGGCTTGCAGGGTCGAGCGCACCGGCACGGCGCGCCAGTCCTGCCCCGCGGCGCGCAGGGTGAAGGCCGCAGCCGGCGGCTGCTCATCGCGCACGGCCACGACCGGAGTCACCTCAGCCGGCTTGCGCTGGGCCGACTCGATCAAGCGCCGCAGAACGTGTTCGGGGAGGGTCATGCTCGGTCTTCCGGCCGCCATTCGACCCACAGGGCACCCTCCCGCTCCAGCATTTGCCGCAGGTCTTCCGCCAGGCGAGCCAGCTCCGCTGGACTGGCGATCCGGCGGGACCCGGCTCCCGTGCTGGACCGTTGTTCGGTCCCAGCCGCCGGTGCGGCCCCGCGCTCTACGGCCTCGACCTCCGCGGAGCGGGGCATCGGCCACCCCCCATCGGTTCCCGCAGCGCTGATTGCCGTCTGGCGCGACTCCGGCCCCAGGGCCGGCGCGGGATCCACGGGACGGCCAGCCACACCGGGCCCGGCCGTCCCGAGCCCCGTTGCGCTAGCAGCCGGCGTCGCCGCAGCGGACTGCGCGGCCTTCAAGAACTCCGTCGCTTCCTTGGTGGCGCGCTCCAGCACGTCCTCCAGGGGCTGCACCAACTGTCCCGCCGCCAAACCAGCGCCCAGGCGCCCCACGATCGCGACCGCCGCCGGCCCTAGACGGGGCTCCTCCGCCCGGAGCTGCAGCACATCGATCAGGCCCCAGTTCATGGCCCGCAGGGCCTTCTGGACCGGCTCCGCCGAGCGCCAGGTGCGACCGATGGCTTCGAAGCTGACGCCCTCGGGCAGTTGGGCGCTCGCCAAGACCCCCACGGCCTCCAGGGGGTCGAGCCCCTTGAGCGCCTGCAACAACGCCCGCGCCGCCCCGGCCTCCCGCCGCCGCTGGGATTCCGGCTGACGGTAGGCCGGCGGCACCCGGTCGAGTTCGCCTTCCAGGCCCAGCACCGCCCCCCGGGCCAGCTCGGCCGCTTTGAGCACGCCGTTGCCCAGGGCGATCACCGCTGCCGCGTTGCGGTAAAGCCCCGCATCCAGCCCGAAGGCCCGCTGGGCCGCCTCCACGGCGCGCTTCCAATCGGCCTCCGCGGGCAGGGGCACGGGCCGCAGCTCGTCCCCCGCTTCCAAATCCCCGAGCCGGCTGTCCGGCCGGTTTTCGAGGGCCTCGCCGCGCCGCACGAGCGCCAGGTTGGCGACGGCCGCGTAGACCCGCACCAACAGATC
>JBIKLM010000207.1:0-7539 GCA_044359835.1 Planctomycetota bacterium | reverse complement strand
CAGGCGAGCCGCGGGAGCGCGGCCTCCAGCCGAGCGGACTCCGGCAGCCAGCCCTCGGCGGCCCCGGAACGGCCCGCGCCCGCCGCCGAGCCTTCGGCCGCCGGGCAGCCCCCCTTGCGGACCCGCCGGCCGGCGCCCGGCCGCTCCCCGGGGGGCGTGGCGCCCCCTGCGGACCTCGGGGCGCCCGCCGAGGCCGCACCTGAGACCGGGCGGGAGACGGCGCCCGCCGCTGCGGCCGCCGAAGCCGATCCGAGCCAGCTGCCGCCGCCCCACTGGATCGGCGACGGGCGCGCCTTCGCACGCTTGGTCGAGCGCCTCGCCGCGGCCCCCGAGGTGGCCCTCGACACGGAGGCGGACTCCTTCTTCACCTACCGCGAACAGCTCTGCCTCGTGCAGGTCAGCGCCGCCGGCGAGGACTATCTGATCGACCCCCTGGCGGGCTTCGACCTGTCCGGCCTCGGCCGCTTGCTGGCCGATCCCAAGAAGCGCAAGGTGCTGCACGACGGCGAATTCGACGTGCTGTTGTTCAAGCGCCAGCGCGGGTTCGAGGTGCGCAACCTGTTCGACACCTCGATCGCCAGCCTGGCGCTCGGGGCCGAGACGGTCGGCCTGGCCGCGGTCCTGGAGCGCGAGTTCGGCATCCGCCTCGACAAGAGCCAGCAGCGCAGCAATTGGGGCCAGCGCCCCCTGACCCTCGAGCAGGTGCGCTACGCGCGCCTCGACACCCGCTATCTGCTGCGCCTGCGCGAGATCCTCGAGCAGCGCCTGGTCGAATCCGGCCGCGACGTGATCCACCATGGCGAATGCCTGCGGCTCGAGCAGCTCGAAGCCAGCCCCAAACCCTTCGACCCCGACGAGTTCGTCAAGCTGAAGGGCGCGCGCACCCTGGATCTCGCGCAGCAGGCGGTGCTCAAGCGGCTGTTCCGCTGGCGCGAGGAACAGGCTGAGCGCAAGAACCTGCCGCCCTTCAAGGTCCTGCCCCATCCGGTGCTGGTCGATCTGGCCGCCGCGCTGCCGGCGAGCTTCGAAGAGCTGCTGCGGGTGCCCGGCTTCTCGCCCAAACTGGCCGAGCGGCACGGGCAGCGCATCCTCGAAGAGGTGATCCTGGCGCGCCGCGAAGGGCCCCTCGAAAAGAGCCCGTTCCTGCCGGCCCGGGATGGCACCGACGGCCTCGATGAAGCGGGCCTCGAGCTGTTCGACCGGCTCAAGCAGAAGCGCACCCAGCTGGGCGAGAAGGCCGGCTTCGATTCCTCCCTGGTGCTCAATCGGCACGTGCTGCCGCGCCTGGTCAAGGAGCGCCCCAAGACCCTCGAAGCCCTGGCCGCGCTGCCCGGGGTACAGCCTTGGCAGGTCGAGCGCTTCGGTGCGGATTTTCTGGAGCTGATCCGGCGCTTCGAGCAGGACCTCGCCAGCGGCAAGATCGACCTGCGCCCGCGGCGCCGGCGGCCGCGCTGATTTTTTTCAGAGGCGGCCGCCTAAGCGGGCCGCGGAGGTTGCGACCGTCCGAATCTGGGCAGTTCCTGCGGTTCGAGGGGCTGCAGCGGAGGGGATTCGTGGAGGTCCAGGCGGCTGGAGGCGGATAGGGGCCGTCTCCCAGGTGTGCTCGATGCGCGACGACCGGTCCCCCGGCTCTGGACCCAGAGGGGTGGCCTGCCTGTCCGATCGCTGCCGGTCCCTAGCTCGTCAGTCCTGTGGCTGCGAGTCCTGTGGCCCCGAGTCCTGTGGCTGCCAGTCCGAGTCCCGCACCGCCAGGGCCCTTCCCGTCGGGCTCGGCCTCGTCGGGCTCGGCCTCGGCGGGCTCCCAAAGCGGGGCCAGTGGATTGGTGGAGACGATGGGAGTCGAACCCACGACCTTCGCATTGCGAACGCGACGCTCTACCAGCTGAGCTACGTCCCCAATCCAGGGGCGGAAGAATAGCGGGCCGGCGCGCCGGATCAAGCGTCCGGGCGGCTTTTGCGGAGCGGGGCGTTTCGCACCGGGGCGGGCGGGCCCGGGGAACCCGCCTCGCGGCCCAAGGAACGGTCCGGACCCCGCGCCCTGGCTCCGGTTCGGCGGGGGGGCGGCGTAAGCTCAGCGGCCCGGCCATCGAGCCGCCCTCCCATGAGCAATTCCTTCCAGAGCCATACCCGCCTGGCGATCGCCGGGCGTCAGTTCCAGATCGCCAGCCTGCCGGCCCTCGCCAAACGGGGCATCCCCCTGGAGCGGCTGCCCTTCGCGCTCAAGATCCTGCTGGAGAACCTGCTGCGGCGCGAGGACGGCAGCGTGGTGCGCGCCGCGGACATCGAGGCTCTGGCGCGCTGGAAACCGGTCGACGGCGAGCGCCCCGAGATCGCCTTCATGCCGGCCCGGGTGCTGCTCCAGGACTTCACCGGCGTGCCCGCGGTGGTGGACCTGGCGGCCATGCGCGACGCGATGAAGAAGCTCGGCAAGGACCCCAAGAAGATCAATCCCCTGCAGCCGGTCGAGCTGGTCATCGACCACTCGGTGCAGGTCGACGCCTTCGGGCGCCCGGACGCCCAGGCGACCAACATCGGGCTCGAGTTCCAGCGCAACGCCGAGCGCTACGCCTTCCTGCGCTGGGGCCAGAGCGCCTTCGATCACTTCAAGGCCGTGCCCCCGGACACGGGCATCTGCCACCAGGTCAATCTCGAGTACCTGGCGCGCGTGGCCATGACCGACGAGGTCGGCGGCTCGGGCTGGCTGTATCCGGACACCGTGGTGGGCACCGACTCGCACACCACCATGATCAACGGCCTGGGCGTGCTGGGCTGGGGCGTGGGGGGCATCGAAGCGGAAGCGGCCATGCTGGGCCAGCCGGTGTCGATGCTGATCCCCGACGTGGTCGGCATGAAGCTGTCCGGCAAGCTGCCGGAGGGCACCACGGCCACGGACCTGGTGCTGCGCGTCACCGAGGTGCTGCGCAAGCACGGGGTGGTCGGCAAGTTCGTGGAGTTCTTCGGCCCGGGGCTAGCCGAGCTGTCCCTGGCGGACCGCGCCACGATCGCCAACATGGCGCCCGAGTACGGCGCCACCTGCGGCCTGTTCCCGGTCGATGCGGTCACGATCGACTATCTGCGCTTCACCGGCCGCGGCGAAGCGGCCGAGCGCGCCGAGGCCTATTTCAAGGCCCAGGGCCTGTTCCACGGCCCGGGCACGCCGGAGGCCGAGTACAGCTCGCGCCTCGAGCTGGACCTCGGCACCATCGAACCCAGCCTGGCGGGCCCCAAGCGGCCCCAGGACCGCGTGGGCCTGGCCGGCGTCAAGCCCAGCTTCGAAAAGCTGTTCAACGAACTGCCCGCCGGCCGGGACCGCCAGGTCAGCGTGCCGGTCGATCTGCCCACCGGCCGGAGCGCCGTCGGCCACGGCAGCCTGGCGATCGCGGCGATCACCAGCTGCACCAACACCAGCAACCCCTCGGTGATGCTGGCGGCCGGATTGGTGGCCAAGAAGGCCGTGGCGCGCGGCATGAAGGTGCCGGCCCACGTCAAGACCAGCCTGGCGCCGGGCTCCAAGGTCGTGACCGAATACCTGCAGCGCGCCGGGGTCCTCGGCGACCTCGAAAAAGTCGGCTTCAACGTGGTCGGCTACGGCTGCACCACCTGCATCGGCAACTCCGGGCCGCTGCCGGATCCGATCGCCAAGGCCATCGACGACCAGAAGCTGGTGGTCGCCGCGGTGCTCTCGGGCAACCGCAACTTCGAGGGCCGGGTGCACAACCAGGTGCGCGCCAACTACCTGGCTTCGCCGCCGCTGGTGGTGGCCTACGCCTTGGCCGGGCGCGTCGACATCGATCCGACCCGCGACCCGCTCGGCAAGGACGGCTCTGGCCAGCCCGTGTACCTCAAGGACATCTGGCCCAGCCAGGCCGAGATCCGCTCCGTGGTGCAGGGCAGCGTCGAGCGCGCCCAGTTCGAGCGCGTCTACGCCGACGTCTACGCCGGCCCGCCGGCCTGGCGCCTGATGCGGGTCCCGGCCGGCGAGACCTACGCCTGGCAGCCGGAATCGACCTATGTGCGCAACCCGCCCTACTTCGAGGGCCTGACCCTGACGCCGCCGGCGATCCAGGAGATCCGCGGCGCGCGCGTGCTGGCCCATTTGGGCGACAGCGTGACCACCGACCACATCTCGCCGGCCGGCTCGATCAAGTCGGACAGCCCGGCGGGCAAGTACCTCTTGGCCCACGGCGTCCAGAAGGCCGACTTCAACAGCTATGGCGCGCGCCGCGGCAACCACGAGGTCATGGTGCGCGGCACCTTCGCCAACGTGCAGATCAAGAACAAGCTCTTGAACGGCGTCGAAGGCGGCTACACCAAACACTTCGGCAGCGGCGAGCAGCTCTCGATCTACGACGCGGCCATGCGCTACGAGAAGGAGCGCGTGCCGACGATCATCCTGGCCGGGGCCGAGTACGGCACGGGGTCCTCCCGCGACTGGGCCGCCAAGGGGCCCAAGCTGCTCGGGGTGCGGGCGGTGATCGCCAAGAGCTTCGAGCGCATCCACCGCTCGAATCTGGTCGGCATGGGCGTTCTGCCGCTCGAGTTCCCGGCCGGCCAGGACGCGGCCAGCCTGGGCCTCGACGGCAGCGAGGTGTTCGATATCCCGGGCGTCGCCGCGCTGCTCTCCAAGGACTTCAAGGGCGGCGGCGAGCTCGAGGTGCTGGCCAAGCGCGCCGACGGAGCGACCAAGCGCTTCCAGGCGCGCGTGCGCATCGACACGCCCCAGGAAGGCCATTACTTCCGCCACGGCGGGATCCTGCCCTACGTGCTGCGCAGCCTGGCCGCGCAGTGAGCCGGCGTGCCGGCCCGCCCAGGCGCGGACCGGCAGCCGCTGCCCGCGTGCCCCAGCGCGGGGCGCGTTTCGCCCTCCGAGCGGCGCGGCCCCGCGCGGTCGCCGGACCACGGGGCCCCGGCAGGCAGGGCCCCAACGGACAGGGCCCCAACGGACAGCAGCCCGGCGGGTTCCGCAGCCCGCCGCCAGCCCCAGCGAAGGCCAGGTCTGGCGGAGCACGCCGGGCGAGGCCCCTGGGGGCCGCCTGGGGCGCCCCTGCCGCACGGCTTACGCCGCGGAGCGGTCGCCGGCCGCTGGCGCGCCTCTCCGACCAGCCGCGCCGATAGCGCCCGTTCTCCGCGCTCCTTCAGCGAATTCCCCGCACCCTCCCCGCGCCGAGCATGCCCCGCTTCGAAGTCCTCGACTGGTACGACGCGCCCCAGTACTACGACATCATCTTCGACACGGACACGGCCAAGGAGGTCGACTTCTTGGAGGGCCTGCTGGCGCGGCACGGCCAGGCCAAAACGCGCGCGCAGCGCTCGGTGCTCGAACCGGCCTGCGGCTCGGGCCGTTTCCTGGTCGAATTCGCGCGGCGCGGCTGGCTGGTCGAAGGCTTCGACGCCTCGCGCCCGATGCTCGATTACGCTGCACAGCGCCTGGGCCAGGCGGGCCTGGCCGGCGTGCTGCGCGAGGGGCGCATGGAGGCCTTCTCCAGCCGTCGGCGGCACGAGCTGGTGCACTGCCTGGTCAGCACCTTCAAGTACCTCTTGAGCGAGGAGCACGCGCGCGGATTCCTGTCCTCGGCCGCCGAGGTGCTGCTCGATGGGGGCCTGCTAGCCCTGGGCTTCCACCTGACCCAGTACGACTACGACGAGGTCGACGTGGAGCGCTGGCGCGGCCAGCGCGGCGGGGCCCGGGTGGCCTGCACGATCGAAGGCTGGCCGGCGGATCGAAGGCGCCGGCTCGAGCGCTGCCGTTCGCGCCTGCTGGTCGAAGAGGGCGGCCGCAAGCGGCGCCTGGAGACGGAATGGACCTTCCGGACCTACGACGCGCGCCAGACCCGGCGCCTGTTGGCCTCGGTGCCCGAGCTCGAACACGTGGCCACCTACGACTTCACCTACGACCTCGGCGCTCCCCGGGACCTGGACGACCGCCAGCTGGACACCCTGCTGGTGCTGCGCCGCCGCCCGCGCCGTGAATGAGGCCTGGGCGGGCCCGTAGGGGCCGCCTGCGGGCCCCGGGGCTTCCCGGGGCCTATGATCCGTCCGTGCCCGCCGTGCGCGGGCCATTTCCAACCGGACTCCCCGCATCGCCCCATGGCCTTCGACAAGACCAAGATCCCCGACGCCTTCCCCCCGCCGGGCTGGAAGCCGGGCAGCCGCGGAGCCCCGCGCCTCTCCCCGCTGGCCACCCTGACCGCCCTGGGGCTGGCCGCCCTGGCCCTGACCGGCATCGGCATGGCCCTGACGGGCAAGCTCGGGGTCGTCGAGATCAACCCCGAGCAGCTGGGCGTCAAGGTCAACTACCTGACCGACTCCCTGACCCCGATCCAGCAGCCGGGCTACCAATTCTTCGTGCCCTTCATCCAGGAGGTCTTCGTGCTGGATCGCCGGCCCCAGAACTTCGTCATGAAGGGCAACCGCTACGAAGGCGGCGCGGTGGTGCCGTACCTGACCGTGCGCGCCAACGACGGCTCGAACTTCCGCTTCGACAACATCGAGATCCAGTATTCGCTGATCCCCTCCGAGGTGGCTGGCGCTCTGTTGTCGTCCGGTCCCGGCGAAGCCTTCAAGCAGGAGTGGGTCAAGTCCTTCGCGCGCTCGATCCTGCGCGACGAATTCGGGCGCTATTCCGCCGAGCAGATCGCCAACCCGAGCACGCTGCAGCTGGCCTTCGCCGAGGGCCGCCGACGGCTGGACGAGGCCCTGCGGCCCTTCGGCCTGCAGATCCTGGCCATTCCGCAACAGAAGCCGAACTTCGACGCCGAGTACGAGCGGGCCATCGAGGACCGCAAGGTCGTCGACCAGGACGTGGAGCGCCTGGTGGCCATGTCGGACCAGCTCAAGCGCGAGCGCGACCAGCGCCTGGCGGCGGTCGAAAAGGACAAGTCCATCGAGATGGCCCAGCTGATCGGCGAGCTCGACCGCGAGCGCCTGGAGGCCTCCAGGCAGTCGACGCTGCTGCGCCGCGCAGCCGATGCCTACCGCATCGAACGGGTCTCCGAAGGCACCTCCAGGCAGGCCGAGCTGGAGGCCAAGGCCAAGGGCCTGGTCGAGAAGTACACCAAGGAGGCCGAGGGCGTCGTGGCCCAGGCGGAAGCCCTCGAGAAGCAGGGCGAGGTGGTCGTGCGCGAGGCCCTGATCCAGCGCCTCAGCGGCATCCGCTTCACGCTGGCGCCCTACAGCCGCGACGCGGCTCCGACGCGCATCGAATACGAAGACAAGACCGGTCGCGACCCGCGGCCCCTGCCCCCGGGAGGCAACTGAGCCATGCGATTCCTAACCAAGGTCGGCGGTCTGGTCCTGGTCCTGGTCGTGCTGGTGGTGCTGGCTTTCGCCCTGCTGATCCAGCGCATTCCCCCGGCGGTTATCGGCGTCAAGCAGAACCAGCTGCGCGGCGGCATCGCCGAGCGCGACTTCGGGCTCGGCTACCATCTGGGCATCATCGGGGTGCACCAGTGGTACCGCTTGGACGCGCGCGTGCATTTCGTCAACTTTTCTTCCGAGCAGCTCGGCACCGAGGTCAGCGGCAGCAACGTCGACTACTCC